>NZ_JAPNNW010000010.1:0-108372 GCF_027853465.1 Allofournierella sp. CML151
AAGCTTTTCCAAACATGTCCGCCTTTGGCTTTTTTTGAAAAAAGTGTTATACTATAATTAAAGAAATATTGCTCGCTTTGCCCGCAACGGAAAGCCCGGTTGCGGGCAAAGCGCACGCGTTTTCCCGCGCTTTGCCGCTGACCGATCAGCGGCAAGGCGCTTTCTTACAGGCAAAAATCACACGGGCTTGAAATGCGAGGTGGAACATGTATCAAATCGGACAATACATCATTTATGGCAGCACCGGCGTATGCAAGGTGGAGAGTCTGGTGGAAAAACCGCCCCACGGGCTTTATTATGTCTTAAAGCCCCTGTATGAAAGCGGAACCATTTATACCCCGGCTGAGCATCCCAAGGTTTTCATGCGGCCGGTCATCAGCCGCGACGAGGCAGAGGCACTGATCGATCAGATCCCCCAGGTCGTCGCGCAGCCGGACCGGACCAAGAACCTGCAGGAACTGCGGGAACATTACCGCACCGCCACCTGCAGCCATAATTGCGCCGATTTGATCCGGCTTACCATGTCGATCTATGCCAAAAAGAAGGAGCAGGAGCAGCGAGGCCGCCGCTTCGGCCAGGTGGATGAACGCTTCATGAAACAGGCCGAAAGCATCCTGTTCGGGGAGTTTGCCGTGGCACTGGGCATCCCCAAAGAGGAGGTTCACGCTTATATTTCCCGCCGGGTGGAGGGCTTGCGTGCCGTGCAGGCATAAGCAATTTGTACAGCCGCATTTGCATTTTGACCAAGGGGTCGATGCAAATGCGGCTCTTTTTCTACTTTTCATAAAACATGTTCATCATTCCGCCAGAATTTTGTACAATTGTTTGTTTAATTTATCAATTGAAACAATTGCGCAAAATATTTATACTATATACTATCAAATCAACCACTGAACAACAGATTTTAGAAGGGGGTGTACGGAATGAGCGAACCTACCGCACGTGAACTGTTGGTTCAGCTGACCCAGGAGGCAGAACGTCTCCGGCTGTTGGATTTGGCAGACCGTTGCCGTTCTTTGGACGAGCTGAAGGACTGCCTGCGCGCCATGCTGAAAGGCGTTGTTTGATTTCATCTTTTTCTTTGCTCTCTATCATCTCTACATAGGGAAAGCCCCGGGCCAATCGGCCCGGGGCTTTCCTTTTCTTGTATTATTCCGCTGCCTTTGCATCTGCAGGCGGCGCTTTTTTCAGATAGCGGGAAGCGAATTCCTCCGGTGGAATGGGGCAGCTGTAGAAGAAACCCTGCCCATATTCACAACCAATGGAAGAAACGAACTCCTCATCCTGCTGCACCTCCACGCCTTCGGCCACGGTGGTGATCTGCAGGTCTTTGGCCAGCTTGACCACATTTTTCAGAGCCAGCTTGTTTCTTTCCTTCTTATCCGGCGCACTTTCCAGCAAAAAGTCCTTGTCGAACTTTACCTCGTCCACCTGGATGCCCGCCAGCACATTCAGAGAAGAATATCCGCTGCCGAAATCGTCCAGCGACAGGCGGAACCCTTTTTCATGCAGCTGGGTCAGCGTTTTGTTCATCTGTTCGATGTTCTCGATGGCCAATCCTTCCAGAATCTCCAACTGAATGAATCCGTTCGGAATGCCGTACCGCTGCAGAATCGAACACAGCCGGTCCACATAATCGGATTGATAGAACAGCAGCCGGGACTGATTCACCGAAATACAAATCGGCTCATAGCCCGCATCGATCCATTCCCGCAGCTGGCTGCAGGTCCGATCCACCATATAAAGGTCCAGCCGTGCACAAAAACCGTTCTTTTCGAACGCAGGAATAAACTCATTGGGATAGACCAGCGTTTCATCCGGGCGAATCCAGCGCACCAAGGCCTCGGCGCCATCCACCTGACCGGTCTGCAGCCGCACCTTGGGCTGCAGGAACAGCTGAAACTCCTGCTTGGCCAGCGCGCTTTGCATGCTGCTTTCAATGCTGTTCTGGAAATTTTCCTTCCGGTGCATGGCCCGGTCGTAAAATGCAAGTACGTTCTGGTATTTTTTCACCGCGTGCTTCTGGGCGAACTCCGCCTTGTGCAGCAGAAGCCGCACCTGATCCTCCGGCGGCGCATCCTCCTGCACCACCGCAGCACCGGCATACAGAATAATGGGATAGCTCACGTTCAGCTCCTGAGCAATGCCCCCAGCACGGTCCATGATCTGCTCCATCCGGGCGCGCACCTGATGTTCGTCCTTGGTATGGAGCAGAAGATAGAACTGGTCGGCACTGGAGCGACAGAAGCATTCCTTCTCCCCCACCAGATCCCGCAGAAGAACTGCCAGCTTTTTCAACACGTTGTCTGCCTGGGCCTTGCCCAGAATCTCGTTGATGTACTGGAACTGCCGGATATTCATGGTGATCAGCGAATAGGAGCTATCCTCCTCCAGGAAGTCCTCGGCACATTGGGTGAATTTTTCAAAGTTGTAGGTGCCGGTCAGCCGGTCATAATATGCCAGCTTTATCAGCTCCTTATTGCTCCCCCACATGGCCCAGCGCACATACCATAGCAGCCCCAGGCACAAGAGAATAATCATGCCGCTGAGCATATTGGCAGTGATCAAAATGGAATAAACCGGGCTTTTACCGGAATTTACAGTATCCGCATAACACAGATACCAGCCGTTCATTCCGAAGGGCTGCATATAAACCGTTTGGTCGTTATCCTCCAGATGGAAGGTAAAATGAAATGCCTCGTTGTTTTCCATCTGTTGAAGGGCCGACTGTGCGATTTCTTCATCCACGCTTGCCTGGCTGAGAAAGTTCTCCGTTCCCTGCGGCGCGAGCGGGGTATCTTCCGAGGACGCGATGATCCGTCCGCTCTGATCCACCCACACCACGTCCAGCTTGTTTTGGGACACCGATGGCTGCGTGAGGATTTTCTGGAAAGCGCTCAGATCCTTGGAGGCAGCCACCACGCCGTTCACCTGCCCGTCAGCAGACTGTACCGGCGCCGCATATATAATCAGCTGCTGCTCCATTCCCTCATCATAATAAACCTGAGAGGCTGTCTGCTTTCCCTGCAATGCATAGCTAATCAGCCGCTGCACCTCCGGCTCCAGGGCTTGCATGGGGATATTTTCCTCCAGCGTACCGTCCGCACGGACCCGGCTCTGCATGCCCGCCTGCGTATAATACCCCATACGTAAAAAGGAATTTTCCTGGCGGGCATTCTGTAGGTCTATCGCAAAACTGCGAAACTCTTCGCTGGATTTGCCCTGCATGAATTCCGCCAGAATCTGCAGAGCCTCCCGGTCGGTACTCATTCGGTTGCGCATCTCCAGCCAATATTCGTTCATGGAGGTTTGCAGCTGGGTATTATAGGATTTTCGGTTGGCTTGCTGAATCGATGCGATTCCCATGCAGGAAATAACGATCAGCGAAATGCCAATCAGCACCGTGGAAAGAGTAATCTGCACAAAGCGCTGATGCATCCGGGGACGTGACGTACGCTTTGTTTGTTTATTTCGTTTCAGGAACGCCATCTCCCGCCTCCTTTCCCGACCCATTTGACATAAATTTTCCAATGATATTATGATAGAAAACTTCTTTTATTTTACCCTATAACACACGCCTTGTGCAAGCCGATACCAGGCTTTCGGCGCAGCAAATGCACAACTGGCCTTAAATTTCTTCGCTTTTCTTCATACTCCCTTTTCTTACCTCTTATTATATAAGCGCTGTCCGTTCCGTGCAATGTGGTGCGCGCAAAAAAGATTCAATTTTTTTAAGTTTTCCCCTTGACAATTCCCGGATTCTTGCTACAATATACTTAAATAATTTTAGTTAAATAATTTTAATTAAAATTATAAAATCATTTTACGACACATTTCAACACACAAAAAAATAACCCAAAGAAAGTGAGAGTTTATCATGTTTGAGAAAGTACGCGACATTATTGTAGACACCCTGAGCTGCGACGCCGACAAGGTTACCATGGAGGCCAGCCTGGCCGACGATCTGGGCGCTGACAGCCTGGACGCTGTTGAGCTGAACATGGCTCTGGAGGACAACCTGGGCGTTGCCATCTCCGATGAGGAGCTGGCCAACATGAAGACCGTTGGCGACATTGTGAATTACCTGGAGGCCAACGCCTGATTTTTTGCGGCGTAAGGCAAAGCGTTTTTTTACCGGCGCTTTGCATCAGCTCTGGCAGGGCGGCCGGAACGCGGCGATCCGCCGCCTGTTCCGGCCGGCTTTCTGCCGGGGCTGATTTTCTTTTGGCGCAAAGGCAGCGCAGCGCGCCGCCTTCCTTCGCGCCCTGACTACGATTTATAAGGAGGTTCCCGGCATGACCTTGGAACAAATCACCAGCCTGCTGAAGGCGTTTGACGAAAGCTCCGCCAGCCGTTTGAAGTACACCTGCGGCGAGGAGCAGATCACTTTGGAAAAAGCAGTCGCCCAGAGCGCCGTTGTTTGTGCGCCGGTCGTGGAGGCTGCCCCTGTTGCTGCCGCTCAGCCCGCAGCCGCACCCGCCGCTGCTGCCCCTGCTGCCGGGGCCACCATTGATGCTCCTCTGGTGGGCACCTTCTATGTGGCCAGCGCCCCGGGCGAAGCACCCTTTGTGAAGCCCGGCGACACTGTGCACAAGGGTCAGACCATCGGTCTGATCGAAGCCATGAAGATGATCAACGAGATCCCCGCTCCCTGCGACTGCGTGATTGAAAGCCTGGTCGCGCAGGATGGCGCTCTGGTGGGCTTTGGCGATCCGCTGTTCCAGATCCGGGAGCTGTGAGCCATGTTCAAACGAATTTTAATTGCCAATCGTGGCGAAATCGCGGTGCGCATCATCCGCGCCTGCCGTGAGCTTGGCATCGAGACTGTGGCGGTGTATTCCACTGCCGACGCCAGCGCCCTGCATGTGCAGCTGGCCACCCGGGCCGTATGCATCGGCCCTGCCAAGGCGGCCCAGAGTTACTTAAATCAGACCGCCATCCTGACCGCAGCGGTGGAAAGTGGCTGTGAGGCCATCCATCCCGGCTACGGTTTCCTTTCCGAAAATGATGAATTTGCGGATCTGTGTGCCCAGTGCGGGCTCAAGTTCATCGGCCCCAGCGGCGATGTGATCCGTAAGATGGGCAACAAGGCCGCCGCCCGTGAACTGATGATCAAGGCGGGCGTACCGGTGGTGCCCGGCTCCGACGGCGTGATCGAAAGCGCCGAGGAGGCTTTAAAGGTTGCCGAGCGCATCGGCTATCCGGTGCTGCTGAAGGCCAGCGCCGGCGGCGGCGGCCGCGGCATGCGCCGGGTGTTCAGCCCGGAGGAACTGCCGGCCGCTTTCGCCTCTGCACAGGCGGAGGCTGTGGCCTGCTTTGGCAACGGCGAGATGTATCTGGAAAAGCTGGTTCTTTCCCCCCGGCACATTGAATTCCAGATCATGGCCGACCAGCAGGGCCATGTGGTTCATCTGGGTGAGCGCGACTGCTCGATTCAGCGCAAGAACCAGAAGCTGATGGAGGAATCCCCCTCCAAGGCGCTTTCCCCCGAGCTGCGCCAGGCCATGGGCCGGGATGCGGTAAAGGCCGCCCAGAGCTGCGGCTATGAGGGTGCAGGCACCATTGAGTTCGTGCTGGACCCGGACGGCAACTATTACTTTATTGAGATGAATACCCGCATTCAGGTGGAGCACCCGGTCACCGAGATGGTTACCGGGCAGGATCTGGTCAAGGAGCAGATCCGTGTGGCCGCCGGACTGCCTCTCTCCTTCACGCAGGAGGATGTGAAGCTGAACGGCCACGCCATCGAGGTGCGGATCAACGCGGAAGACCCCGCCAAGAACTTCGCCCCCATGCCCGGCAAGACCGAGTTCGTGCACTTCCCGGGCGGCTGCGGCGTTCGGGTGGATTCCGCTTTGTACAACGGCTACGAGCTGAGCCCCTTCTACGATTCCATGGTAGCCAAGCTCATCGTGCACGCCCCCACCCGCCTGGCCGCTATCCGCCGGATGCGCCGGGTGCTGGAGGAGTTCATCGTGGAGGGCTACCCCACCGGCGCGGATCTGGCTCATCTGATCCTGTACCACCCGGATTACCTGAAGGGCGACTACAACACCTCCTTCATCGAGAACAACCTGGACGAGGTGCTGAGCTGGATGGAGAAGGGTGCGCCTCTGGCCGACGAGGAGGAACGCTAAATGCTGAACGAACGATTTTCTGACCGGCGCCAGCGGCTGCTGCGCCTGAAGGTAATGCGGGAGGGCGGACGTCTGCCCTCCTCCAGCCGCATTGACGCGCCGGCCATTTTCGAGCAGTGCCCTGCCTGCGGCGAAGCCGTGAGCAAGCGGCAGTGGGCCGATCAGCTGTACGTCTGCCCCCACTGTGGCCATCACCGGCCCATCGGTGCATACCAGCGCCTGGCTCTCACGCTGGATTCCGGCACCTTCCAGGAATTGAACGACGGCCTGTGCGGCGATAACCCCCTTGATTTTGAGGGTTATGACGCCAAGCTGGAGGGCCTGCGCCGCCGCACCGGACTGTCTGAGGCGGTGGTCACCGCCAAGGGACGCATCGGCGGCTGGCCCGCTGTTGTGGCTGTAATGGATGGTCGCTTCCTGATGGGCAGCATGGGCGTTGCGGTGGGTGAAAAGGTGGCCCTGGCCGCCGACACCGCCCGCAAGGCGAAACTGCCCCTGGTGATCTTCTGCGCTTCCGGCGGTGCCCGGATGCAGGAGGGCATCCTCTCACTGATGCAGATGGCCAAGACCGCCGAGGCCATCACCCGCTTCCAGCAGGCGGGCGGGCTGTACATTGCCTGCCTGACCCACCCCACCACCGGCGGTGTGACCGCCAGCTTTGCTTCGCTGGGCGATATCACCCTGGCTGAGCCCAAGGCTCTGATCGGCTTTGCCGGCCCCCGCGTGATCGAACAGACCATCGGCCAGAAGCTGCCGGAGGGCTTCCAGCGCTCCGAGTATCTGGAGGAGCACGGCTTTGTGGACGCGGTGGTTCCCCGCGGTCAGATGAAATCCACACTGATGCAGCTGCTTCGGCTGCACGCCAAAGGAGGTGCCCGCCGTGGCTGAACTGCATACCCCTGCTGAGAAGGTGGCGCTGGCCCGGCATGCGGGCCGCCCCGGTACGGCGGATTACATCAAGGCCCTGTTCACCGATTTCTTTGAGCAGAAGGGCGATCGACTGTGCGGCGAGGACGCGGGTATTCTGGGCGGCATCGCCATGTTCCATGGCCGCCCGGTCACGGTGATCGGCCATCGCAAAGGCCGCAATCTGGAGGAAAACACCCGCTGCAACTTCGGCATGCCCAGCCCGGAGGGCTACCGCAAGGCCCAGCGTCTGATGCGCCAGGCGGACAAATTCGGCCGGCCCATCATCACCTTCATCGACACCCCCGGTGCCTACCCCGGCCTGGAGGCCGAGGCCCACGGTCAGGGCGAGGCCATTGCCCGCAGCCTGGCTGTGATGAGCGAGCTGAACGTGCCCCTGATCGCGGTGGTTACCGGCGAGGGCGGCAGCGGCGGTGCGCTGGCGCTGGCCATGGGCAACACCGTACTGATGCTGGAGAACGCCATCTATTCGGTACTTTCCCCCGAGGGCTTTGCCAGCATTCTGTGGAAGGATTCTTCTCGCAGTGCCGAGGCCTGCGATGTGATGAAGCTTACTGCCCAGGATCTGGAGCAGCTGGGCATCATCGACGGGATCATTCCCGAACCGGCGGAAGGCGCACACGCAAATCCCGCCGCAATGTTTGACGCGGTGGATGCGGCGCTGCAGAAGGCCCTGCGCCAGGCGGACCGCATTGCCGATCCTGCGGCTCACCGGCACAAAAAATTCAGAACCATGGGTTCCGCATTCCTGCAAGAGCCCGGAAAGGACCTTTTCTGATGACGGGACTGGAAATTCTGGGCACCGGGCGCTGCCTGCCGCAGCGCTGTGTGACCAACGACGATATGGCCCGCATGGTGGAAACCAGTGACGAGTGGATCTCCACCCGCACCGGCATCCGCCAGCGGTATTTCTGCGGGGAGGACGAGGGCGTTGTGAGCCTTTCCACGGGCGCAGCCCGCAAGGCACTGGAGAAGGCCGGTGTGAGCGCGGATCAGCTGGGTCTGATCCTGACCGCCACCTTCACCCCGGACAGCTTTACTCCCTCGGTGGCCTGCCAGGTTCACGAGGCGCTGGGCTGCACCGCCGCTATCCCCTGCTTTGATCTGAACGCCGCCTGCACCGGCTTCATCTACGCGCTGGAAACCGCCCGCACTCTCCTGATGGCGGGCAGCGCCGGGGAGTATGCCCTGGTCATCGGCGCGGAGTGCATCTCCCGCGTGCTGGATATGGAGGACCGCTCCACCTGCGTGCTGTTCGGCGACGGCGCGGCCGCCGCTGTGGTGCGTCTGGCCGATCTGCCCTATGCTTGCGTGCTGGGCGGCCGGGGCGAGGCTGCGGGGCTGCATGCCAACAGCCTGCTGCCCGGCCAGAACCGCACCCTGTTCATGGACGGACGGGCAATCTTCCGCTTCGCGGTGGACATCATCCCCAAGTGTCTGAACCAGCTGTTCGAGAAGAGCGGCACCAGTCTGGAGCAGGTGGACCATGTGGTCTGCCACCAGGCAAACAGCCGCATCATCGACCATGTGGTGAAGAAGCTGGGGGCACCGGCGGACAAATTCTACAAGAACATGCATCGCTACGGCAACACCTCCGCCGCCAGCATTCCCCTCGCTCTGGACGAGATGCTGGAATCCGGCGCGATCCGGCCCGGTCAGACCGTGGCCTGTGTGGGCTTTGGCGCGGGGCTGACCTGGGGCGCGGTACTGCTGCGTTTCTAAGCAAAGCCCCTCTGATAAAAAAGGAGTAACAATATGCGTTTGAACGAGATCCTCGGAACCGAATTTCCCTTCATCCAGGGCGGTATGGCCAACATCGCTACCGGCACCTTCGCCGCAGCGGTTTCCAACGCGGGTGCGCTGGGCCTGATCGGCGCAGGCGGCATGACCGCCGACATGCTGCGGGAGCAGATCCACATCTGCCGCAGCCTGACCGACAAGCCCTTCGGCGTAAACATCATGCTGATGAATCCGGACGCTGAGAAGATGGCTCACATCGTGGTGGAGGAAAAGGTTCCCGTTGTGACCACCGGTGCAGGCAACCCCGGCGCTTACGTTCCCATGTGGAAGGAAGCGGGCATCAAGGTATTCCCCGTTGTGCCTGCCGTTGTGCTGGCCCGCCGCATGGCCGGTCTGGGTGTGGACGGCATCATCGCCGAGGGCACCGAGAGCGGTGGCCATGTGGGCGAGATGACCACCATGGCTCTGGTGCCTCAGGTGGTGGACGCCATGAAGGAGTACAACCTGCCCGTAATCGCCGCCGGCGGCATCGCTGACGGCCGCCAGCTGCTGGCTGCCTTTGCGCTGGGCGCCTGCGGCGCACAGCTGGGCACCTGCCTGCTGGTGAGTGAGGAGTGCCCCATTCACGAAAACTACAAGAACGCCGTGCTCAAGGCCAAGGACAATGACACCGTGGTCACCGGCCGCATCGCCGGTACCCCCGTGCGTATCCTGAAGAACAAGATGGCCCGCAGCTACGTGGCGCAGGAAAAGGCCGGCGCCGACAAGATGGAGCTGGAAAAGTACACTCTGGGCTCTCTGCGCCGTGCTGTATTCGAGGGCGACACCGACACCGGCAGCCTGATGGCCGGTCAGGTAGCAGGCATGCTGCATGAGGTACGCCCCCTGCGCGCCATTTTCGAGGAGCTGAACAACGGCTGCGTCAGCTGGAACAGGAGTAAGCTTATGCAGGCTGTAACCATTCGCGGCCGCACGCTGCAGCTGCCCATTCTGCAGGGCGGCATGGGTGTGGGCGTGTCCCTGGGCGGGCTGGCCGGTGCCGTGGCTGCCTGCGGCGGCATGGGCACCATCAGTACCGCGGTGGCCGGTTTCAACGAGCCGGACTTCGACCGTGACCCCAATGGGGCCAACCTGCGCGCCCTGGAAAAGGAAATCAAGAAGGCCAAAGAGCTGGCCGGCGGTCTGGGCATGGTGGCCATCAATGCCATGGTCGCCACCACCCAGTATGCGGACAGCATCCGCACCGCCATCAAGGCCGGTGTGGACGCGGTGGTCTGCGGCGCGGGCCTGGCGGTGGATCTTCCCGCCATTGCCGGTGATGCGGATGTGGCGCTGGCGCCCATTGTGTCCAGCTCCCGGGCCGCTGCCACCCTGTGCAAGCTGTGGTACAAGCGCTTCGGCGTGCTGCCCGACTTCATGGTGGTGGAGGGTCCCCTGGCAGGCGGTCATCTGGGCTTTGAGGAGCAGGACGTGAAGAACGGCTCTGCTCAGTGCCTGGAGACATTGGTTCCGGCCATCACCGAGCAGCTGCGCCCCTTTGAGGAACTGGCAGGCCGTCCCATTCCGCTGTTTGCGGCGGGCGGTGTTTACACCGGCGAGGATGCGGCCCGGCTGGAACAGCTGGGTGCGGCGGGTGTGCAGCTGGCCACCCGGTTCATCGGCACCTACGAGTGCGACGCCTCCCCCGCTTACAAGCAGGCCATGCTGGACGCAAAGCCGGAGGATGTGCGCATCGTGCACAGCCCGGTGGGCATGCCCGGCCGGGCGCTGAACAGTCCGCTGATCCAGCGTCTGGCTGCAGGCGAGACCTTCCCGCCCAAACGCTGCGTAAACTGCCTGGTCCCCTGCAAAAAAGCCGATACCATCTACTGCATTGCCAATGCGCTGATTGAAGCAGTGCGCGGCAACTGGCAGGAGGGACTTTTCTTCTGCGGCGCCAATGTGGGCCGCATGACCAAACTGGTTCATGTGCGGGAGCTGATGGATGAGCTTGCCGCCGAATGGAGGAAACAGACACAATGAAACTTGCGATTTTGTATGCCGGTCAGGGCGCTCAGCACGCCGGGATGGGCAAAGATCTTTACGAGAGCGAACCCTTGTTCCGCGCCGCGCTGGATGCCGCGGACGCTTCGGTGGATTTCGACCTGAAGCAGCTGTGCTTTGAGGGCCCGGATGAGACCCTGAGCCAGACCCAGTTCACCCAGCCCTGCATGGTAGCCTTCGCCGCCGGTCTGACCGCCGTGCTGAAGGACAAGGGCATCGAGCCTGCCGCTGTGGCGGGCCTGAGCCTGGGCGAGTATTCCGCCCTGTGCTGCGCCGGTGTGTTCGACGCAGCCACTGCCGTTTCCCTGGCCGCCTTCCGCGGCAAGGCCATGGAACAGGCCGTGACCGGCCGTCCCTGCGGCATGGCCGCTATTCTGGGTCTGGACCGTGAGGCGCTGAGCGCCGCCTGCGCCCAGGCTGCCCAGGCCACCGGCGGCGTGGTGGAGATCGCCAACTACAACTGCCCCGGCCAGATGGCCATTGCGGGCGACCAGGCCGCTGTGGACGCTGCCTGTGAGGCTGCCAAGGCCGCCGGTGCAAAGCGCTGCGTGCCCCTGAAGGTCTCCGGCCCCTTCCACACCTCGCTGATGGCTCCCGCCGGTGATGCGCTGCGGGAGAAGTTCAAGGAGGTATCCTTCGGCGAGATGAGCTGCCCGGTATATTTCAACTGCCTGGGTGCTCCCAAGGCCGACAGCGACACCATCCCCGCCCTGCTGGAGAAGCAGGTACAGTCCAGCGTGTACATGGAGGACATCATCCGCCGCATGGCCGAGGACGGTGTGGACGCATTTTTGGAAGTAGGCCCCGGCAAAACGCTGGCCGGCCTTGTGAAGAAGACTGTGAAGGGCGCTGCTGTTCGCTCGGTGGAAACCGCTGAGGATCTGACCGCCGCCCTGGAATGGCTGAAAGGAGAAGCCTGATGGAAGCAAAACAGAGTGCACTGGTAACCGGCGGCAGCCGCGGTATCGGCCGGGCCATCTGCCTGGCCCTGGCCGCGCAAGGTGTGAATGTTGTCGTAAACTACGCGGGCAGCGCCGCTGCCGCCGAGGCTGTGGCCGAGGAGTGCCGCGCCCTGGGCGTGGAGGCCTTCGCCATTCAGGGCAACGTGGCCTGTGAGGCTGACGCCCAGAACCTGATCGCCCAGACCGTGGAGCGCTTCGGCCGCATCGATGTACTGGTAAACAATGCGGGCATCACCCGCGACAACCTGATGATGCGCATGAGCGAAGAGGATTTCGACGCGGTGCTCGCCACCAACCTGAAGGGTGCCTTCCACTGCATGAAGGCCGCCTGCCGCCCCATGATGAAGCAGCGCAGCGGCCGCATCGTGAACGTTTCCAGCATCGTGGGCGTGCGCGGCAACGCAGGCCAGGCCAACTATGCGGCCAGCAAGGCCGGTCTGATCGGCATGAGCAAGAGCCTGGCCAAGGAACTAGCTGCCCGCGGCGTGACCGTGAACTGCGTGGCCCCCGGCTTCATTGAGACCGATATGACCGACGTGCTGCCCCAGGCCGTGAAGGAGAAGCTGCTGAGCGAAATTCCCATGGCTCACCTGGGCAAGCCCGAAGATGTGGCCGCCGCTGTGGCGTTCCTGGCCAGCCCCGCCGCCGGTTATGTGACCGGTCAGGTGCTGTGCGTGGACGGCGGCATGGCTGTTTAAAAGCCCTGAATTGAAGGAGGAGCTTACAAATGGATAAACGACGCGTTGTAATCACCGGCATGGGCGCGGTGACTCCCCTGGGCCTGACCCTGGAGGAAAGCTGGGCCGCTGTAAAGGCTGACACCTGCGGCATTGGCCCCATTACCCAGTACGACACCACCAACCAGAAGGTAAAGCTGGCGGGCGAGGTGCGCGGCTTTAACCCCGAGCAGTACATCGACAAGCGCGAGGTTCGCAAGACCGACCGCTTTGTGCAGTTCGCTCTGGCCAGCGCCGCCCAGGCCATGGAGCACAGCGGCCTGGTGATGGAAAACGAGAACAGCCAGCGCTGCGGCGTGGTATTCGCCAGCGGCATCGGCGGTTTCTCCACCGTTCAGAATGAGTGCCTGAAGGGCAATGAGAAGGGCTACGATCGTGTAAGCCCCTACTTCATCCCCATGGCCATCTCCAACATGGCAGCAGGCAACATCGCCATCCGCTTCGGCTTCCACGGCATGTGCACCTGCCCGGTGACCGCCTGTGCCTCCGGCACCAACGCGGTGGGCGATGCCTTCCGTCAGATCCGCGACGGCTACGCCGATGTGATCCTGGCCGGCGGCAGCGAGGCCACCGTCACCTCTCTGGCGGTGGGCGGCTTTACCTCCCTGCATGCCCTGCACACCGGCAGCGACCCCAAGCGCGCTTCCATCCCCTTTGACAAGGAGCGTTCCGGCTTCGTGATGGGCGAGGGCGCGGCCGCTCTGGTACTGGAGGAGTACGAGCACGCCAAGGCCCGCGGCGCCAACATTCTGGCCGAGGTTGTGGGCTACGGCTGCACCTGTGACGCGCACCACATCACCGCTCCCCTGCCGGACGGCTCCGGCGCGGCGGGCGCCATGACCCAAGCTCTGGCCGATGCGGGTGTGGACGCTGCCAGCGTGGATTACATCAACGCTCACGGCACCTCCACCGCCATGAACGACGCGGGCGAGACCGCCGCCGTGAAGCTGGCCTTTGGCGAGCATGCCAAGGAGCTGGCCATCAGCTCCACCAAGTCCATGACCGGCCACCTGCTGGGCGCTTCCGGCGCTGTGGAGGCTGCCTTTACCGCCATGGCCCTGCACGACGGCTTCATTCCCGCTACCCTGGGCTACCAGGTGCCGGACGAAGCCTGCGATCTGGACATTGTTCCCAATCACGGCCGTGAGGCTGCCATCCGGTACGCCATGTCCAACTCTCTGGGCTTCGGCGGCCACAACGCAAGCATCCTGTTGAAGAAGTGGGAGGAGTAAACCAATGACTTTGAATTCCAACGAGATCATGGAGGTTCTGCCTCATCGCTTCCCCTTCCAGCTGGTGGACCGCATCACCGAATGCGTGCCCGGCCAGATGGCAGTGGGCCGCAAGTGCGTGACCGTAAACGAGCAGTTCTTCTGCGGCCACTTCCCCCAGAAGCATGTGATGCCCGGTGTGCTCATCATCGAAGCACTGGCTCAGGTGGGCGCGGTTGCCATTCTCACCGAAGAGGAGAACAAGGGCAAGATCGTGCTGTTCGGCGGCATCAAGAATGCCCGCTTCAAGCGTCAGGTGGTTCCCGGCGATGTGCTGGAGCTGAAATGCGAGCTGACCGCACGCCGCGGCCCGGTGGGCTTTGGCAAGGCTGTTGCCACTGTGGACGGCCAGATTGCCGCCATGGGCGAGCTGACCTTCGCCATCAGTTGATTTGCTGCAGCACCGCACAATTTTAAATGGATGTGAATTGTGCGGTGTTGCCTTAACCGACGCATCTTGGTATAATATTATCACCGCAGCAGGCATACGGTTTTTTCATACCGTCCCATGCTCTTTTGCCTGGGCCGCGCAGTCAAGGAGGATCGAACGAATGCTGGAGCAAGCATTTGCAGATGTGTATTCGAAATTTAAATTACATTTCTATCAGAAGGTATTCAGTCGGTTCCAGGCGCGGGAAGCCAGCCTGACCACTGTGGAAACCTTCTGCATGGAGATCATCCAGGCGCTGGGGAAGCCCACCATCAACGAGTTTGCCAGCTTTGTACAGATCTCCCCGCCCAATGCGGCCTACAAGGTGAACAGCCTGATCAAAAAAGGCTACCTGAAAAAGGTGCAGTCGGAAAATGACCGCCGGGAGTATTTTTTGGTGGTGACTCAGAAGTACGAGGATTACTACAACATCAGCTACAGCTATCTGTCCACCGTGATGAACCGGATTAAGGATCGGTTCTCCCCTGAGGATGTGGCCAAGATTGAGGAGATGCTTACCATCATTTCCGACGAACTGATGCCGGAGATTCCGCTGAAGTCACCCAACGCCAATCACTACGCCCCGAACGCCTGAATCCATCGATTCTCAAGCCCTTTATTGCCCGGCAGGCAACCGTCTGCCGGCAGTAAGGGCTTTTTGTGCTTGTGTGCCCACTGAAAAACAACAGGGCACCAGCGCGCGAAACCCCTGTGCACAACATTCCTATCCTGGAGGGACCCCTCATGAGCGTTACATTAAAACAGGCACTGGTACTGCCCAGCTTGCGCCAGGCCACCCTGCTGGCCGGCTTTGACAATCTGGACCGGCCCATCACCTCGGTAAACGTGCTGGAATACATCGGTACGGAACCCCTGCACCAGCAGAACGAAACAGCAGGCCGCTTCGCCGGCGGCGAGCTGGTCCTCACCTGCTTTTCTTCCATCCCCACCAACGTGAACGCCCAGTGTGAATGCCTGCGCGCTCTGGCCCAGGTGGGGCAGGCCGGTCTGGTGCTGTATTATGTGGGTACCGTAATGCCTCAGGTGGACCCTGCACTGGTAACGCTGGCTCAGGAGCTGAATTTCCCGCTGCTGGTAATGCCGCCCCGTATGGAGCTGCGCTACAGCGAGGTGATCGGCGATGTGATGGACGCCATCCTGCGGGATCAGGCGGACAACACTCATCTTCTGGGAGATATTCTGGAGCACATGACCCTGCTGCCGGAGCACCAGCGCACGGTGGACACCGTGCTTCAGCTGCTCAGTGACCGGCTGCGAGCCACCGTGCTTTTGCTGGACAGCACCGGCCAGCTGCTGGGCGCCTGCGCCTGGCCCCGGGGTTCTCAGACAGATATGACCGACCTGCTGATTCAGGCACGTCAGGGCAACGCAGACCAGTGCTGCCGCCTGACCATCGACCCCGGCGACGCGGCCCCCATGGAGCTGTGCCTGCTGAAGGCGGGCCAGCCGCTGAGCAACGAGGTGCAGCAGCAGGCCCAGGACGTGATGCAGCTGGCGCTGAATCTGTGGAGCCTGAAGCATGCCGAATTGGCCATTGAAGAGCTGGTGCGGGCTATCCTGCGGGATGAGCCCATCAAGATGCGCCGTCTGGCCGCTCTGTTCCGGCTGAATGTGGCCTCCATCCACTGCATGTGGATGCTCAGCCCGCTGGACCCGGCCTGCCGGGAGGAATTTCTACGCCGGGTGCCTACCATTGCTTCCCAGCTTCTGGAGCCCCACTGCCAGGCGGCCATTGCAGGCAGCTACCAGGACTTCGTGATTGTTCTGGCGGATAACGGCGTGTTCGGCCCCGAAGGCGAAGCGCTGGCTGCTCAGCTGGATGCACAGTTGAAGTCCGAGGGTCTGGGCGCCGGCTTTGTATGCTGTCAGGGCCTGGAAAACACCGCCCAGGTGCGGGCTGCCTTCCTGCGCAGCAGCGAGGGCCTGCCCAGCGCGCAGACCATCTGGCCCACCCGCACGGTGCATACCCTGGGTGAAATCGATTTTGCGCTGCACTGCAAAAACGACCTGGTACAGGATGAGGCCAGCGTGACCCGCTGCCGGGCGGTGCTGGCCCCGCTGCACAGCTCTTCCGAGGAGCTGCCTCTGGTGGATACGCTGGCGGTCTACCTGCTGGATGCGGACCAGAACATTGCCCGCTGTGCCCAGCAGCTGTTTTTGCACAAAAACACGGTAAAGTACCGCTACCAGCAGATCACCCACCGGCTGGGCCACACCCCGGACAAGCTGCCTGAGCTCACCGCCTTGTATGAAGCGGTGGCACTGTACCGGCTGCTGGAAAAGTAATGGAATTCAATCGCTGCGGGCGGCTTCAGGCCGCCCGTTTTTCGTGATTCTTTTGCTGCAATTCATGCAGTGGCGCTTCGTTTTTCGACACAGTGTGCTATAATGAAAACGTTCGTCGGCTCGTTTTGCTGGCTGTTTTGATTCTATATTTTGTGAGGTAACTGCCCATGCATTCTGCCCTTTCCTGGCTGCGCAAAAACCCGCATGCCTGGCTGATGGGGTACTGGGCATTCTATCTGTTCGGCTTTTTCAGCCTGGAACAGCTGGACCCGGAATACACCATCATCCATTGTTTCATCGACGATCTGATCCCTTTCAACGAGTGGTTCGTGATCCCCTATTGCCTGTGGTATCTTTGGATGCCCGGCACCATGCTGTATCTGTTCTTCAAGGACAAAACCGATTACTGCCGCCTGTGCTTCATCATGTTCGTGGGCATGACACTGGCCATGCTGACCTATCTGGTCTGGCCCAACGGCCTTGACCTGCGCGAACCGATCCAGCGGCAGAATGTTTTGTGCCAGTTGGTGGAGCTGCTGCGCAGCATCGACACCCCCACCAATGTCTGCCCTTCCATCCACATTTCCAGCACCGTCTCCATTGCTATTGTGGGGCTGCGCTGCAAGCTGTTCCGGGGCAATTTGCCGGTACATACGCTGATCTGGACCATGACCATCCTGATTACCCTGTCCACCCTGTTTTTACGCCAGCATTCCGTAATCGATGTGGTGGCCGGTGCAGCGTTGAGTCTGGTATTGATGATTCCCGCCTACCGCATCAACTGGGAAAAGATCTTTCCGGAAATTGCGCCGTCTGCCAGTAAGGTGGCCTGAGGTACGATACACAACAACTTTTTAAAAGCGAGGGCGTTCCCTCGCTTTTTCTTTGCACGCACTGCTGCAACCACGTCTCATCCCGTGCATTTTTGTGCAAATTGCCCCTTGTTTCCTTCCTATCTTACGCCTATGATAATAATAGAACAGGGTGCGAAGTATCTCGCCGCCCCACCGGAAAGGAGCGTGTTTCCAATGCACCAAACCATCGAATCTCTGCTTTTGGCCCACGGGCGCGCCATTCTGAATTCCCCTGGAATGCAGCTGGAGCAGCAGTTCATCCAGCACGGCAGCGTAACCTGCTTCGACCATTCACTGGCTGTAGCGTATCTGAGCCTGTGGATCGTTCTGCGGCTGGGCCTTCGGCTGGACCTGCGTAGCCTGGTGCGCGGCGCTTTGCTGCACGACTACTTTTTATATGACTGGCACGAAAAGGATGAAAGTCACCGCTGGCATGGCTTCCACCACGCCCGCCGGGCCCTGGACAACGCCAGCCGGGATTTTGAACTGAACTGTATTGAGCGGGATATCATTGAAAAGCACATGTTCCCGTTGAACCTCACCCCTCCCCGCTTTGCGGAAAGCGTTGTGGTGACCTGTGCAGACAAAATCTGTGCTTGCTTTGAGGTGTTTTCCATCCTGCTCTATCGCCCGGACTTTTCCCGTCTGGGCCTCGCGGCAGCCAACAACAACTAAACAGCCGCTCCGGGGGCATCAAAACTCCCGGAGCGGTTCTTTTTTCTTAATTCCTTGTACTTCCCTGTGAATTGTTTTCAATTTATTCACAATTAACCCATTGACAGAAGATGTCAAAAGGGTTACAATTTAGTTGCAAGAAAGTTACACCCCCTTTTTCATGTGTTGTGAGGCGTCTCCGGTTCATCTCCTCCTTCCGCCCCCCTAGCGGTTCTTTGATCCGGCTGAGCAGGGCGTCTCGAAATTCCTGTGGCAAGCTCCACCGCCTGTTGTTGGGCGGTGGAGTTTGTTTTTGTCTCTTTTCCCTTGTAGCACCGTGCCGTAAACGGTATGATAAAAGCAGCAAGGGGTCTTTTGCCCCAGATGAAAAGGAGCGTTTGTCATGTCTGCCGTTTTTTCCCGGCTGGCTCCGCTGCGTGTGGCAAAATATGCCCTGGGCGGGCTGCTTGCCAGCGTTTTTGCGGCTCTGCTGGGGCTTTCCTACAGCACCTCCGCCGGAGTGATCGCCATTCTGAGCATCCAGACCACCCGCAAGCAGACCCTTACACTGGTAGTCCGGCGTTTTGCCGCCTTTTTCGTTGCAATGGCATTGGCCTTCTGCTGCTTTTCTGTGCTGGGCTATCATCTGATCGCCTTCGGGCTGTTTCTGCTGTTGTTTGCCGCCTTTTGCCAGTGGTTCGGCCTGCAGGAAGCGCTGGTAATGAACACCGTGCTGGTGCTGCACCTGTATGCAGAACGTACCATCAATCTGTTCTGGCTGCGCAACGAGCTGCTTTTGCTTTTGATTGGCGCCGGCATCGGCATACTGGTCAACCTGTATATGCCGGGTGCGGCGAAGGCCATCCGCCAGAGTCAGGCTCAGGTGGAGCAGGCCTTCCGGGACATCCTGCAGCGGATGGCAGACCGACTGCTGACCCGCAGCAAGCAGGATTATACTGACGCTTGTTTCGCCCCGCTGGAACAGCAGCTGGAGGGACTCGCCCGCAAGGCCCGGGAAAATCAGGGCAATGCGCTGCTCAGTGACCAATGGTATTTTGTAAACTATGTGACTATGCGCCAGCGCCAGTTGACGGTACTGCGCCGCATTTACGATAACATTCACCGACTGGATCAGGTGCCTGAACAGGCTCTGAGCATCGCTGCTCTGCTAGAGGATATCAGCCGCTCCTTCCACGAACACAACAACGCCTCCGCACTGCTGCAGCAGCTGCACGGCATGCAAACCGCCATGCGTGACGAACCTCTCCCCCAAAGCCGCGCCGAGTTCGAAAACCGTGCACTACTTTACAGGGTACTGTATGATCTGGAGGACTTTTTGCAGTTGAAAGCAGACTTTGCCGCTACACTTACCGATCAGGAACGCAGCCGTTTCTGGGGAGACTGATCCAAAGAATTTTCGCTTTACCTTGGTAAATTTCCACCAAGATAAGTCATACTTCGGCCCGTTTTTTGACATATTGCCGGTTTTCCCGGTTCGGGGTTTGAAAAGTTTGGCGGCGGTGCATTTTGTATTTTTCGGCCAAATGTGATACACTTTTTAAAACCACCCGGCACGCAGGGTCGCAGGGCACAAGCTTTGTGCAAATTTGTGCCGCAAATGCCCGCGTTGTTCTTGTTAGAAAGGCGATTCTGCCTTATAATAAAAGGAACGAAGCGTTTTGCTGGAGAATTGTAATTGCAAAGGAGACAAGGAATATGGCTTATTATTTTGAGGAACCTTCCCGCACGTTTGGCGAGTACCTGCTGGTACCCGGTTACTCTTCCTCCGCCTGTGTACCGGACGCTGTGAGCCTGAAAACACCGCTGGTTAAGTACCGCAAGGGCGAGGAGGAATGCCCCCTCACCATGAACATCCCCATGGTAAGCGCCATCATGCAGTCGGTTTCCGGTGAGCGCCTGGCCATTGCGCTGGCAAAGCAGGGCGGCGTATCCTTTATTTACGGTTCTCAGTCTGTGGAAGACGAGGCGGCCATGGTCGCCCGCGTTAAGAGCTACAAGAAGGGCTTTGTAACCAGCGATTCCAACCTGAAGCCCACCGCTACCCTGGCGGATGTTCTGGACCTGAAGGAAAAGACCGGCCACTCCACCGTTGCCATCACTGAGGACGGCACCCCCAACGGCAAGCTGCTGGGCATCGTGGCCAGCCGCGACTACCGCGTCAGCCGTATGTCCATGGACGAGCCTGTGGCCAATTTCATGACTCCCATGGAAAAGCTGGTCTACGCTCCCGAGACCACCACTCTGAAGGAAGCCAACGACATCATCTGGGACAACAAGATCAACTCCCTGCCCCTGGTGGATGCTGAGGGCCACCTGAAATACATGGTTTTCCGCAAGGACTACGACAGCCACAAGGAAAACGTGAACGAGCTGCTGGACGCCAACAAGAGCTACGTTGTGGGCGCCGGTATCAATACTCGTGACTACGCCGAGCGTGTTCCCGCTCTGATTGAGGCCGGTGTGGATGTGCTGTGCATCGACTCCTCTGAGGGCTTCTCCGAGTGGCAGAGCCGCACCATTGCCTGGATTCGTGAGCGCTACGGCGACAAGGTAAAGGTTGGCGCCGGCAACGTGGTGGATCGTGAGGGCTTCCGTTTCCTGGCGCAGGCCGGCGCGGACTTCATCAAGGTCGGCATCGGCGGCGGCTCCATCTGCATCACCCGCGAGACCAAGGGCATCGGCCGTGGCCAGGCCACTGCCGTAATCGAGGTTGCTGCGGCTCGTGACGAGTACTACAAGGAGACCGGCATCTACATTCCCATCTGCTCCGACGGCGGCATTGTACACGACTACCACATGACCCTGGCTCTGGCCATGGGCGCTGACTTCGTGATGCTGGGCCGTTACTTCGCCCGCTTCGATGAGAGCCCGACCAACAAGCTGCGCATCAACGGCAGCTACGTGAAGGAGTACTGGGGCGAGGGTTCCAACCGCGCCCGCAACTGGCAGCGTTACGACCTGGGCGGCGCCACCAAGCTGAGCTTCGAGGAAGGCGTGGACAGCTATGTTCCCTACGCCGGCAGCCTGGCCGACGGTGTGGGCACCACCCTGTACAAGATCCGCAGCACCATGTGCAACTGCGGCGCGCTGACCATTCCTGAGCTGCAGGAGAAGGCCCGCCTGACCGTGGTTTCCTCCACCAGCATCGTGGAGGGCGGCAGCCATGACGTTATCCTGAAGAATAACCCCAACAACTAAGCTGAACAAGCGAACAGGGCACCCGCCGCGGCGGGTGCCCTGTTTTTCGTTTCTCACTTATTCCACATTCCCTATGAATTACGCATCCGAAGATGCGGTTGGCGCGTTTTTCCGGTCACGGCATAATACGCCGGGCCTCCATGTAATAACGCTTGTCCTGCGCACGGCCCATGGAAAAGGTCTTGCGGGGTAAAACGCCATCCAGCACCACGCCTCGGAACAAATCCTCCTTGCGGAATTCCGGCAGTACAAAACCAATACTCTGTGCACCGGTGCAAAGGGCGCGCAGCGTCTCTTCACCGTGGATATAATCCGGCTTTGCTCCCTGCCAATGAGGCATCCGGTCATCCAGGAATGCCTGGAGTGCCGCTACCGGAAGCGCCCAGCGTCCGCCGGGCCGGATGCATAGCCAACCGGTATTCTCCCCTGCCACCCAGCGAATAGCCCAAGGGTCTTCGCTTTCCGGCGCTTGCTCCAAAAGCTGTGCCTGCACACCCTGCGCGGAAAAATAGCTTACCGCATCCTGCAGAACTGTTTTGGGGTCTATTCCAGCTACCAGGCGGTGAATGGGTTCAATCTCCAGACTTTCGTCCTGCAGGTTCACCACCTCGGCCAGAGCCCAGCGGGCCGGATGCTCCAGCCGCTGCTGCGGGGTAAGGGTCTCTCGAATCTGCTCCCATCGGGCCCGGGCGGCTGCCATGGAATGGTTGCCGTCGCCGGTGGCAAACTGCAGAGCCGGGGCATCCGCCGGAGCGCCATAACGTTTGCTCAAGTGTTCCGGTGCAGCCAGCGCCTCCAGCGCCTGCTGGATTTTCTCGGTGAGCGCCCCCTCCGGGATAAACCAGCCGGTCAGCTGACCGCCTCCCAGCATGAGCGGTGTATCGTAGACTTGTTCCAGTTCATTGCAAACGGCCGCCACCGGCTCAATCACCGACCGTTGCGGGTCATCGATCAGAAGCAGGATGTGGGGCAACTCCAGCGTGGCCGCCTCCCGCACCGCCAGCCGGGCGGGAATACGCTCAGGCACCGTGCGCTCGGTGGGCCGAATCAGGGAGCGTGAACCCTCCCGGTAATCGTAGGCCTCCAGGTCCACCGCCATCACCAGACCCCAGCGGGGCGCGGCCACGCCTTCCATCTGACGGCGTACCAGCATCATGCCGGGCGCGGTGGGCCGGAGCAGGCCGTTTTCCTGGTATTCCTCCATGGTCTGCCCGATGGTTTTAATCCGCTCGGGCGCATCCGGCTCTTCCAACCAGATCTCCGGCAGGGTCAGCCGCAGGGTGGAGGGGGCATCCCCCACCAGATCCTGCACCTTGTGCCAGTAATCCGGCTGCGAGGTATATTGGTCGCAGGCCACCACTGCCCATTTTCCCAGGTCCACACCCGGGGCGGGCAGCAGCATGGCTGCGGGTTTTGTGCATCGCTGCATGATTTTTCTCCTTTGCTTGGGTCAGATCAGCCGTACCCGCAGCACACCGGGCTGTGCGGCAAGCTGCTCCAGCTGCTGGGGGGTGGGTTCGGTTTCCAGATCGGCCAGCAGGCAGCACCGTTCTCCCTTTTGGGCGGCGGCACGGGCCAGCACCTTCCAGGGTGCCAGCAGCTGCTCTTCCTCCAGATTTTCACCCAGCACGCAAAGCCGGGGACCTGCAGTTTTTGCGCCCAGCGTGCAATCCGGGTAGTTCACCGCATTGCGAAGGGTGCCTTCCTCCAGAAAAGCCTTCAGCTGATCCACTGCCATGCAGGCGCAATTGTCCTCCGATTCCTCGGTGGAAGCCCCCAGATGGGGAATCACCAGTGCGCCGGGCAAGTGGACCACTGCCGGGTTGGGGAAATCCGAAACATAGCGGCGCACAATCCCCTGCTCCATGGCCTGGGCCAGCGCCTCGTCGTCCACCAGTTTATCCCGGGAGAAGTTCAGCAGCACCGTACCGGGCTTCATTTTTGCGAACACCGCCCCATTGATCATCTGACGGGTGGCATCGTTCAGCGGCAGATGCAGCGTAATGTAATCGCAGCTTTCGTAGATTTCTTCCGGTCCATCCAGCAGGTGAACCTCCTGGGCCAAGCCAGGGATGGTGCCGTCGCCCTCCGGCAGGGTGTAAGCCCAGACCTCCATACCCAGAGCCAGGGCGGCGTTTGCCACCTTTACTCCGATATGGCCCAGACCAATGATTCCCAGGCGCTTGCCCAGAATTTCACCGCCGGCAAACTGCTTTTTGGCCTTTTCGGTGTCCTTGGCGATGTCCGGGTCCGCCTGGTTGGCTCGGACCCACTCCACGCCGCCCACCACGTCACGAGCGGCCAGCAGCATTCCCGCCAGCACCAATTCCTTTACGCCGTTGGCATTGGCGCCGGGGGTATTGAACACCACGGTACCCTGTTTTGCCAGCGCGTCCAACGGAATGTTATTCACACCGGCTCCCGCCCGGGCCACGGCCAGCAGCCCGGCAGGTGCTGTCATGGCGTGCATGTCGGCGCTGCGCACCAGCGCCAGCTGAGCTTCCTCCAGCGGGGCATCCAGCTGATATCCCGCGCCGAATCGTTCCAGTCCCACCTTGGCAATGGGGTTCAGGCATGTTACCTTTGTCATCGTTTCCGCCCCCCCTTAGCCGTTCTCGGTCTCAAACTGCTTCATGAAGTCCACCAGCGTCTGCACGCCTGCCAGCGGCATGGCGTTGTAGATGGAGGCGCGCATACCGCCCACGGTGCGGTGACCCTTCAGATTCACCAGGCCCTTGGCGGCCGCTTCCTTCACAAATTTTGCATCCAGATCCTTGTCGCCGGTCACAAAGGGAACGTTCATCAACGAACGATCCTTTTTGTCCACCGTGCCCCGGAACAGGCGGCTCTCGTCCAGGAAATCATACAGCAGCTTTGCCTTTTCCAGGTTGCGCTGCTGCATCCCCTCCAGGCCACCCTGGGCTTTAATCCACTGGAACACCTTTCCGCAGATATAGATGCCGTAGCAGGGAGGTGTATTGTACAAAGAATTGTTGTCCGCATGGATTTTGTACTGCAGCATGGTGGGCACAAAAGCCGGGACCTCCTCCGGGATCAGATCCTCCCGGATGATAACCACTACCACGCCCGCCGGGCCGATGTTCTTCTGCGCTCCGGCGAAGATCAGCCCGTAACGGCTCACATCCACCGGCTCGGACAAGAAGCAGGAGGACTGGTCCGCCACCAGCGGCTTACCCTTGGTGTTGGGCAGGGTCTTGTATTTGGTGCCGTAGATGGTGTTGTTCTCGCAGATATACACGTAATCTGCATCCGGCGAAACCGGCAGATCGGCACAGTCCGGAATATAGGCGAAGGTGCGGTCTTCACTGGTGGCCAGCTTGTTGGCCTTCCCATATTTCGCGCCCTCTGCATACGCCTTCTTGGCCCATTGGCCGGTAACGATGTAATCCGCCACACCGTTTTTCATCAGATTCATAGGCACCATGGCAAACTGCTGGGATGCCCCGCCCTGCAAAAACAGGACCTTGTAGTTGTCCGGCAATGCCAGCAGGTCCTTCAGATCCTGCTGAGCCTGATCCAGAATATTCTGGAAGGAACTGGATCGATGGCTCATCTCCATTACGCTCATGCCGCAGCCCTGATAGTCCAGCATTTCCGCAGAAGACTGGCGCAGCACCTCCTCGGGAAGCATCGCCGGTCCGGCGGAAAAGTTGTACACTCTGCTCATTCTCGATCCACTCCTTTTGTTTCAGATTTGCCAGCAACGTGCAGCATTCTTTTTCGCTGCATCAATTCATTGCTTTAGCTTACTAAATACATTATCACATCGGAGCAGAAATAACAACTGCCGTTTTTCACAACTTTAACGGTCGATCCTTTGGAACTGTCCGTCATATAGCCAATTTTGTTCTTGTACGAAAAACAAGATTGCGATTTTAGGATAAAATAAGAAAAAGCGCTCTCCCGCAGCACCTGACACAAGCCGTATTGGCTTTGCCTGCTTGATCTGCATGAGAACGCTTTTGGAGTTCATTTGATCAGAGGGTAAGCTCTGCCTCAAAGCAGCATTTTCCCTCGCGAGTACCGGATACATACCAGCCGTTCTGCGTGCTGCCCCGCTGAACCTGGAAGTGCTCGCCCGCCGGGACCTCATTGTGATAGCTGATGCTGATGCGGCGAACCGGATTCTGGCGCAGCTGCTCCAGCGGCAGTGCATCGCAGGCGATGTCTGCGTAGCGGGTATTGTTCAGGTGGCCGTTGATGTCGCAGAAGGTATAGTAGGCAGCCGCCTGACCCACCTGCTCCACCTCCTGGGGGCGCTCGATGGTCATGTCCAGCTGATAGTCCACATCGTCTCCAAAGGGAAGATTCTGAAAGGCCTCAGGCGGGCGGCGGATGATACGGCGGGCCTGCGGGTCCACCAGGACCCATCGGCTGTCGGTCATGCCAAGGGCATTCCCCTGCTCATCCTGCACCGTGGTCACGCGCTTATAGGTGGCTCGCTTGCAGTTTTCCGGCCTGGTGGTCAGGGTGATAACCTCGCCGCAGCGGGGAACCCGCTCCCACTGAAGGGCCATTTTCGCCATGAGAAAAATCGCATTGTTCTTTTCGTAAAATTCCTGATTCAGCCCGATTGCCTCGCAGTGATCGGTGGAAAGCTGCTGCACCATACGCAGAAATGCGCCGGGCATCAGGTATCCGTTCAGATCGCAATCGGTGTCCTTCACCCGAAAGGTCTGGGTGTAGGTAGTCAGCTCCTGCATTTTCTTTTTCGCCTTCTTTTCCATTAAAATTTCCTTTTTATTATAGCACAAATTTCCGCCGGATGGGCCGCTGTTTTTACTCGGCGGCTTGCCGTTGCTTTCCCCGCGTGCTATACTAAAGAAGACCTGTTCTGACAAACATTCGGACCCGGTTCCCGGGCCGATAAAAGGAGGCATATGCAATGGTGCAAAAGCCCTGGGGGACCGGTTCCCTGTCGGTTCCCCTCTGTCTTTTGGGTGTCCTGTTTTCCTGCAATCTTCCCGGCGGCTTCTGCCTGGGCGATGCGATCTTTTCTCTGGCGGGCCTTTCCGCCTGGTCTGCCGGCAGCAGCGGCCTGCACTATCCCCCCTACGCGGCGATTCTTCTGTTTGTACCTGCCGCGGTGCTGGGCTGGCGTTTTTCCAGCCATCGGCTGGCCGGTTGGGGCAAATGGGTCTCGACCCTGATTCTCGCCTTCCTTGCGCTCAGCCTGCTGTTCTGGGTTCTTTGAGCCCGGTTTTGTGACATGATAAAAAAGCCTGTTCCCCTTCCGGAAATCCGGAATCGGGAACAGGCTTTTTAATTAATACATCTGACGGCGCTTTTTGCGGGCACGACGGCGCCACACGTTGAACACCGTCATGGCGATGGCCACCAGCAGGAACACCGGGACCAGCCACTGGTTACCGGTATCGTCGAAGCTCTTCATCTGGCTCCAGGCCATGTCCATGGCGCTGTTCAGCTCGTCCGAGATGACGCTGGGGTATTCGCTGCGCTCAATCAGCTCGGGATCGGGATACATCAGCTCGCTGTCCCGCAGTTCAGCGGGCAGCAGATCTCGCACCGCCTCCACCGGAGAGGTATACTGCACAAACAGCGCATTCTGCAGCGCCACATCCACTTCACACATGTAGTTGATGAACATCTCCGCTGCTTCCTGGTTCTGGCTGGAAGCCGGGATGCACATGGCATCCACACACTGCAGGGTGCCCTCTTCCGGGAGGAACATGCCCAGACTGGGGTTCTCAGCGATCATAGTCAGGCCGTCGCCGGTGTAGTAGGGTGCCAGAGCGGCCTCGCCGCCCTCCATTTTATCGAACACCTCATCCATCACGTAGGCCTGCACCAGGGGCTTCTGCTCCTGCAGCTTGACCAGAGCATCGTCGATGTCCTGGGTGCTGGTGGGGTTCATGCTGCGGCCAAGGGTCTTGAGGGCCATGGCAAAGCAGTCGCGACTGTTGTTGAACTGCAGGATCTGACCGGTATAGCGAGGGTCCCACAGCAGGTTCCAGCCCTGCTCCAGATCCGCTTCGTCCACCATATCCTTGTTGTAGGTGATACCTATCATACACCACATGTAAGGCACGCTGTACACATTGCCCGGGTCATATTCCTTGTCCAGATACAGCTCGGAAATGCCTGCCAGATTGGGGATATTCTCCTTGTTCAGAGGCAGCAGCATGCCTTCGTTGGCCATCTTGCCCAGCATATAGTCACTGGGGAAGATCACATCGTAGCTGGCGCCGCCGCTTTTCAGCTTGGCGTACATGCTTTCGTTAGTGTCGAAGGTGGTGTAGTTGATCTTGATGCCGGTCAGCTCTTCGAAGGCGGAGATCACATCCACACTTTCATCCGATCCGTCCGAGATATAAAGGCCCCAGTTGTAGACGTTTAGGGAGACGTTCTGCCCCTTGAACCGGGTCCAATCGTAGTCAGCGTTGACCGAGATATCCTCGGTGACCTGAATTTTGTCCTCCGCCGCAAAGGTGGGAAGGGCAAGACTTCCGGCCGCCAGCACCAGGGTCAGCAGCAGGCTGATTACTTTTTTCATCGCTCGCATCCTCCCCTTATTCTTTGATTCGCTTTTTGCGGTAGCTGCGACTTTCCAGTGCGTTGCTCACCAGGATGATGCACAGAATGGCCACGAACATGATGGTGGACAGAGCGTTGATCTCCGGGCTGACCTTTTTGCGGGTCATGCTGTAGATGGCAATGGGCAGCGTCTGCAGCGTGCCGCAGCTGAAGTAAGAGATGATGAAATCATCGATGGAGTAGGTCAGGCTGATCAGGAAGGCGGAGAGGATTGCGGGCATCAGCTCCGGCAGGACCACCTTGAAGAAGGCCTGACGGGGATTGCAGCCCAGATCCAGCGCCGCCTCATACATGCGCACGTCCATGCGGCGCAGCTTGGGCGCCACATTGAAAATCACGTAGGGCACGCAGAAGGTGATGTGGGCGATGAGCAGAGTGCCGAAGCCGAAGATGTTTTCCGGCAGGAACTTCAGAAAGCCGGGCACCGACGGATTGGAGTTCAGCCAATGGGCGATGTTCACATACACCACAAACAGCATCATCAGCGAAACACCGGTGATGATCTCCGGGTTGACCACCGGCAGGTAGCTCACGGTATTGATCACACCCTGGGTGCGTTTTTTCATACCGCTGATACCGATGGAGGCCATCACGCCCAAAATAGTGGCCACGGTGGCGGCCAGGAAAGCCACTACCAGGCTGAGCCACAGGGCTTCCAGAATCATTTCGTTGTGCAGCAGGCTCTGGTACCACTTCAGGGTGAAGCCGGTGAACAGGGTGCGGCTTTTGCTCTCGTTGAAGCTGAACACCATCATCACCGCGATGGGCACATACAGGAACGAGAAAATCAGGCACAGATAAACCTTTTGCAGGGCGGCCAAATGTTGCTTTTTCATTACACCACGCCCTCCATATCCTCGTCGTCAAAGCCGTTGGTGAAGCTCATGCACAGCAGCACGATCACCATGAGCACCAGGCTGAGCGCACTGCCCAGGTTGTAGTTGTAGCTGTTGCCCAGGAACTGCAGCTCGATCAGGTCGCCGATCAGCATGTTGGAGCCGCCGCCCAGCATTCGGCTGATGATAAAGGTGGAAACACTGGGTACGAACACCATGGTGATGCCGGTGGCGATACCGGGGGCGGACAGAGGAATCAGTACCTTGGTCAGGGTCTTGAACATGCCCGCGCCCAGATCCTGCGCAGCCTCGATGACGCTGTTGTCGATCTTGGTCATGGCGGTGTACAGCGGCAGAATCATGTAGGGCAGGAAGTTATACACCATGCCCAGCACAACTGCACCGCTGGTATAGATCATCTGGAAGGGACCGATGCCAAAGAAGCCCAGAATCCGGTTGATGATGCCGTTGTTCTCCAGAAGGCTCATCCAGGCGTAGGTGCGCAGCAGAAAGTTCATCCACATGGGCAACATGACCAGCATGAGGAAGATCTTCTGCTTGGCCGCACGCTGGCGGGAGAGGAAATAACTGACCGGGAAACTGAGCACCAGGCAGATCACGGTGGCTTCCGCCGCCAGCAGCAGGCTGCGCACGAATACCGTGCTGTACTGCCCGATGATCATCAGGTTTTCCAGGGTAAAGTTGCCTGCCTTGTCGGTAAAGGCAAAGTAAGTGACGATGGCCAGCGGCACCAGGATGAACACAACCATCCACACCAGGTAGGGCGCGGCCAGTTTACGGTTCTTGATCATGGCCTTAACCCTCCGTGCGGGTCATAATGTGGATCTCATCCGGCCCGATGCACATGCCGATCAGCTCGCCGGGAGCGCTGGCCTGGGTGGAATGGATGATCCACTCGTAACCGGCCTGCTCCACGCGCATCTCGTAGTGAACGCCCTTGAAGATCACTTCCTTGACCACGCCGGTGAGCTGGCCCTGGATGGCGGGCACCACCTGGATGTCCTCCGGGCGGATGACCACCTGCACCAGCTCGTTGTGGGCAAAGCCCTTGTCCACGCAGGTAAACTCATTGCCGGCAAATTCCACGCAGAAGTCCCGCAGCATAATGCCGTCGATGATATTGCTCTCGCCGATGAAGGAGGCTACAAAGGCGTTCTCCGGCTCGTTGTAAATGTCGATGGGGCTGCCGATCTGCTGGATGTTGCCGTCCTTCATGACCACCACCGTATCGGACATGGTGAGTGCCTCTTCCTGGTCGTGGGTGACATAAATGAAGGTGATGTTCATGGCTTGCTGCAGCCGCTTGAGCTCCAGCTGCATCTCCTTGCGCAGCTTCAGGTCCAGCGCGCCGAGAGGCTCGTCCAGCAGCAGTACCCGGGGATGATTCACCAGGCCGCGAGCGATGGCCACACGCTGCTGCTGACCACCGGACAGATTGGTGGTGTCGCGGCGCTCGAAGCCCTTCAGGCCCACCACTTCCAGCATTTCCAGCACGCGGCTGCGGATTTCCTTCTCGTCCATCTTCTTCAGCCGCAGGCCGAAGGCCACGTTCTCGTACACATTCAGGTGCGGGAACAGGGCGTATTTCTGGAACACGGTGTTCACCTGGCGCTTGTAGGGCGGCAGATTGGTGATGTCCTGCCCGTCAAAAAAAACATTGCCGGAGCTCGGCTGGACAAACCCGCCAATGACTCGGAGGGTCGTTGTCTTGCCGCAGCCGGAAGGGCCCAGGAAGGTAACGAACTCCTTGTCGTGAATATCCAGCGAGAGACCGTTGAGCACGTTCTCCCCGTCGAAGCCAACAACAATGTTCTGCAGTGATACGATCTTACTCATTGTTTTATGATTCCCCCTTTGCGGAATTTCGCCGTGGTTTGCATACACAGGCGGCGCACATGGTACCACCCCGCAAAAGGTTTGTTACACCAGCCAAAACCCTGTTGGTTTTGGCGGTTGCAGCGGTACGTCCAGCGCCTATATGCCCGGCAAAAGAGCGCACTTCCCCCTTATAGAGTGCCGGGCACAACTGCTACTATACAAGCTGGACCTGACAATGTCAAGCAGTTTTTCAAAAAATGCAGAAAAACGCTGGATTTCCTTGCCTGCAAGCGGAAATCCAGCGTTTTATCCGTTTATTTTTGGTTTACTCTTTCATCCTTGCGTTTTCTTTTATTCACAAGGATTTTTCTCAGGTTTTACACAGGGTTCAGCCCTGCTTTTTGAAGGCCTTGCGGGCGGCGCGCTCCACCTTGGCAAGCTCCACCCCGGCCTGTGCAGCGGCTGCAGCCATATCGCCGTATTCCACCTTGCACTTTTTTACCCCGTAGCCGGTCCCCTGCTTGACGCGGACGACCCCGTACTTGGTCTTCACCGGCACCATGCGGGTGGTGAGCACGCTGCGATCCATCACGCTGGCGCGAACGCCCCAGGTGGTGGTGTGGCGCAGCATCAGCTGGGTGAGCTTATCCCGCTGGGGCGCATGACACAGGCAGCAGAGCATCACCGCCGGGCGGCTCTTTTTCATCTGGATGGGCACTGTGTACACATCCAGCGCGCCCTCTTCCAGCAGCAGCTCCGAAGCGTAGCCAATGGCCTCGCCGGTCATATCGTCCAGATTACAGTGCAGTTCCACAATCTGGTCGCTCTCCTGCTGTGCCTGGCTGGCATCGCTGCCCCAGAACACCCGCAGCACGTTGGCGGCTTGAAAATCCTTGTTGCCCACACCGATGCCCACCTTTTCGGTGACCATGACCGGCATGGGGCCAAAGGATTGAGCAAAGGTCTTGAGCAGTGCCGCGCCGGTGGGGGTGCACAGCTCCCCACGAATGGAACCGGTGTAGGCGGGAACTCCCTGCAGAATATAGGCTGTGGCAGGCGCAGGCACCGGCAGAATGCCGTGGGCGCAGCGCACCTGACCGCTGCCCAGATGTACCGGGCTGACAACAATCTTTTCCGGCGCCAGCATGTGCATCAGCAGGCAGACAGCGGTCACATCCGCCACAGCATCCAGCGCACCTACTTCGTGGAAATGAACCTGGTCCACCGGGCAGCCGTGGGCAGCGCTTTCTGCCTGCGCAATGGCGTGGTAAACCTGCAGCGCCTGCTCCTTTACCTCCGGGGGCAAAGCAGTTTGCTGAATGGTATGTTCCACCCAGGCCATGGTGGCGTGATGATGGTGCTCATGGCCATGGTCGTGTTCATGGGGATGGTCGTGACCGTGCTCGTGCATATGGTCATGACTATGCTCATGATGATCGTGGTCATGCTCATGTTCATGTTCGTGATCATGTTCATGAGGATGCTCGTGTACGTGATCGTGATCATGGGGATGCTCATGGTCATGATGGTGGTCGTGTTCATGCATATGCTCGTGGGGATGGTCATGAACGGCCGGAGCTGCATGCACCTCCGGATGAACCGGGCCATGATCGTGGCTGTGCTCCTCTTCCCCGTTCACCAGAACCTGCACATGCAGGCCCTGCACACCGCACTTCTGCGCCGGGGTTGCCTTGACCTGGACTCCGGGCAGCAACCGGTTCATCTGCTCCAGAAATGCCTGCTGCTCCTCCGGGCTCAGCAGATCCAACAGCGCAGCGGTGAGCATATCGCCCGCCGCGCCCATGGCACATTCGATGTATAAGGTTTTCATTGGTCACTGCCTCCCATATGATTGATCATGCTGGCCAGATAGCCCGCACCGAATCCATTGTCGATGTTCACCACGCTCACTCCGCTGGCACAGGAATTAAGCATGGACAAAAGTGCAGACAGGCCGTTGAAATTAGCGCCGTAACCCACACTGGTGGGGACCGCGATCACCGGGCAATCCACAAGGCCGCCCACCACACTGGCCAGCGCACCCTCCATACCTGCCACGGCAATCACCACACGGGCCTGCATCAGCACATCCAGCTTGGACAGCAGCCGGTGCAGCCCGGCCACGCCCACATCATACAGCCGCTCCACCTTATTGCCCATGGCGATGGCGGTGCGGGCAGCCTCCTCGCAGACCGCCATATCACTGGTACCTCCGGAGACCACGGCAATGTAGCCGGGTGCGGTGATTTTTCCGGTGGGGTGCACAATGCCCAACCGGGACATGGGGTCGTAGTCCATCGGATGGCGCTGCGCCACATAATCCGCCGACTGCTGATTCATGCGGGTCACGATGATGTCGGTGGCATCCCGGCTTTCCATGGCTGTGAGGATGCCGTCGATCTGCTCGGCGGTCTTGCCCGCGCCGTAGATCACCTCCTGCGCGCCCTGACGCAGGCCCCGGTGGTGGTCCACCTTGGCATAGCCCAGGTCCTGAAAGGGCTGCAGCTTCATCTGAAGCAGCGCCTGCTCGGGCGTGAGCGCTCCCTGCTGTACCTGTTCCAGCAGGGCCAGCATCTCCTGTTTTTCCATTGTTATTCCTCCCCTCGGGGTTCCAGATCCAATACGACCGCCGCAAACTGCGGCTTCAATGCCTTCACAAGCTCTTTCCGCTGCTCCAGCGCCTTGCTGAACTGGGCGGCGGGCAGCTGCAGCTTGGCCGTGTCGCCCACGCAGCGCACCCGAAAATCGGAAAAGCCCAGCCGGAACAGTTCATTTTCCGCCGCTTCCACCCGCCGCAACGCCTCGGTGGTAATGGCAGTACCGGTGGGAATGCGGGTGGCAAGGCAGGCATAGGCGGGCTTGTTCCAGGTGAACAGGCCCAGTTCCCGGGATGCCTGCCGCACCTGGGCCTTGGTCACGCCGCACAGCCGCAGCGGACTGTAGACCTGCATCTCTTCCAGTGCCCGCATGCCGGGGCGGTCGGATGCATCATCCGAGGCATTGGTTCCGTCGATAATCTCTTCGAAGCCGTCCGCTTTGGCAGCGGCCAGAATCGCTCCGAACACCTGCTTTTTGCAGTAATAGCAACGCAGCGGACCGTTCTGCCGCACGTTTTCGTCCGCCAGCGGCTGGGCGGGCAGCACCTTCAGTTCCACCCCCTGTTCTTCGCACAGGCGGCGGGCATGCTCCAGCTCAAAGCGGGGCTGAAAGGGGCTGTCCACAAAATAGGGTTGAATCCGGCAGCCACAGCGCACGGCCTCGGCCAGCAGATAGGCGGAATCCACGCCGCCGGAAAGGCCCAAAGCCAGACGGGGATGCCGGGTAAAGAACTCCTGCAGTGTCATGTGGGTGGTTTCTCCTTATTCTTTATTATACATCGTTTGAAATGGGTTTCACAGCTCGATCCGACGGGTACACACCCGGTCCAGCAGGGGGGCGGAGTGGCTTACGGCCACCAGTCCAATGCCGCGGCGTGTGGTTTCCTCCACCAGAAAGCTCCACAGCTGTGCCTGGGTTGCCAGATCCAGCATGGCGCTGAGCTCATCCGCCAGCACAAATCGGGTGGCAGGACCCAGTGCCCGGGCGATGCAGAACCGCTGCAGTTCACCGCCAGACAGCTCTGCCGGATAACGGCTGAGCCATTCCGGTTGGATGCCCAGCGCCTGAACCAGCCGCTCCTCCGGCTCACCTGCCTCCCGCAGGGTTTTGCCCAGAGTCAGCCGAGGGTCCACCACCTGCTCCGGGTGCTGCCAGATCAGCTGCACCGGGCAATACCCCCGGTAGCTGGCAAGAGACTTGCCGTCCAGCAACACCTGGCCGGACTGGGGCTTCTCGTAGCCCGCCAGCAGCTTGCACAGGGTGGTCTTACCCCGTCCACTGGGGGCGAAAATACCCACTCGCTCGCCGCCTTCCACCCGCAGGGACAGGTCTTGCAGCACGCTCCTCCCGCAGGGGTAGGTAAAGCTGAGATTCTTTGCTTCCAGCGTCATGCGTTTTCTCCTTCCGGGTGCAGGCAGCGCACATGACCTGCACCCCGTTTTTCATAGGCAACAGCACCTTTGCGGCATTCCGGCCCCGCCTTGGGGCAACGGGGCGCAAAGGCACACCCCTCCGGCAGCTGGCCCACCGGCTGGGTGCCGGGCAGCGGCACGAATCCATGGCTGGGACTGGCCTGCCAGAGGGCCTGCGTATACGGGTGCTGCAGCAGCTCCTTTGCGGCAAAGCTGGCCGCCGGAGCCTCCTCCACCGCCGCGCCCGCATAGAGCACAATCACCCGGTCCGCCACTTCCAGTGCGGCCTCCAGATCATGGGTAATCAGCAGCACACCTGCGCCTGCCTGGGCCAGCTCCTTAAAGTGGCCCAACACCCGCCGGGCCGCTTCGGGATGTAGGCCGGGGGTGGGTTCGTCCGCCACCACCAGCGACGGGGTGTGCTGCACTGCGGTGGCAATCAGCACCCGCCGGGCCATGCCGCCGGACAGCTGAAAGGGATACATTTTTTCCACCTCAGAACCAAGCCCGTAACGCCGCAGCGCCGCCGAAGCCTTTTGTGCATCGCCTTTTTCTCCCTTTACCTGCTCCCCCACCTGCATCAGCGGGTCCAGGTAGGACACATTCTGGGGAACCAGTACAATTTCATGTCCCCGCAGTTTCCCGGCCAGCCGGTCGTCCAGCGGCTGGTTCCGGTAGAGTACCTGCCCGCCCACCTGGGCATTGTGAGGCAGGATACCCAGCAGCCGATGGGCCAGCAGGCTCTTTCCGCTTCCGGAAGCACCGACCACCGCCACCAGCTCGCCTTCATCCAGCGAGAAGCTCAGATCCCGCACGCCGGGCAGCGTCACCCGCCGGAAGCCCTTTGCATACCGGGAAAAGGAAACGGTGAGCCCCTGCACCTGCAGCAGCGGGGCTTTTTGTCTGTTTTCTTCCATTATGCCGCCTCCTGTTCCGCGTTCACTGACCAAAGCGCGGCCAGGCTTTTGCCCGCCAGCTCAAACAGCAGCACCACCGCCACCAGACAGATGCCGGGCAACAGCGCCAGCCACCAGCGGCCGGTGGCTAGATACTGCATACTTTCCGAAAGAATCACGCCCACCGCGGGCTGTTCGCTGGTCAGACCGAAGCCCAGGAAGGTCACACTGGCCTCGTGGAGGATAGCGTGGGGAAACAGCAGCACCAGCCCGGTGAAGAACTGGGGCAGCACGCCGGGCAGGATATGCCGGGCCGCAATGGCTGCCGGGGATGCTCCCAGCTTGCGCGCCACCTGCACATAGCCGCTCTGCCGCAGCTGCATCACCTCACCCCGGATCAGCCGTGCAAGGCTCATCCAGTGGGTGGCCACGATGCCGATGGTCACGCCCCAGAACCCACATCCGCAGGCGCAGGAAATAAGCACCAGCAGCAGAATGTGAGGAATTCCCATAAACAGATCAATCAGCCAGGTGAGGGCGCTGTCTGCCCAGCGGCCCAGCAATGCGGCGCTCACGCCCGCCGCCAGCGCCACCACTGCGCTCACCGCAGCGGTAACCACACCGATGCGGATGCTCAAAGAAAGTCCGCTCAGGGTGCGGGTAAGCATATCCCGGCCCATCCAGTCCGTACCGAACAGATATTCGGCACAGGGCGCCAGATTCTTGCGCGTGAAATCTGTGGCAAGGGCCTGCTCCCGGCATGCCATGCCGGCGATCATAACCGCCAGCAGAATTGCAGCGGCAAAAACCAGCCGGATCAGCGCAGCGGTTCGGGGCTGGCGTAAATTGTTCAAAATCCGCTTCATGTCCTGCCTGCCCCCTTTCGGATGCGGGGGTCCACCAGACCATACAGGCAGTCCGCCACAAAATTCGCACCGAACACCATGGCACTGCAAATCACCGTGATGCCCAGAAGCAGCGGCAGATCTCCGCCCAGGCCCGCTGTCACCGTGGCCTGACCGAGACCCGGATAGGAAAACACCTCTTCCACCAGTACCGAGCTGCCCAGCAGCTCACCCAGGCTGGCAAACTGCAGGGTGATAGCAGGCAGCAGCACATGCCGCAGCACATGCCGCAGCAGGATGCCCTTTCCGCTCTCTCCCCTGGCCCGGGCAAACAGAACGAAATCCGACTCCAGCGCCTGAATGGTCTTCTGCCGGGTGTGCAGGCAGACCGATGCGGTGCCGGTGATGCTGAGAGCCAAAGCAGGAAGGATTGCATGCCGCAGCCTGTCCGCCAAGGTAACGGCGGTGGCTTCCAGTCCGATGGGTACACTGAGCCCCACCGGCAAAAGCTTGAGCCAGACGCCGAAGATCATCAACAAGAGCAGTGCCACCCAGAAGGCGGGCGTACTGGCAATGATCATGGACCAGCCCCGAATCAGCTTGTCCGGCCAGCGGCCCTGCGTCGCTCCGGCCAGTACGCCCAGGCCGAAGCCCAGCAGCCCGGAAATCACCCAGGCCAACACTAGCAGCCAGAGGGAATTTGCCAGCTTTGCGCCAATCACCGTAAGCACCGGCTGACGGTAAAGCAGCGAGACACCGAAATCTCCCTGCAGCATTCCGCTTACCCAGGCTGCGAACCGTTCCAGGGGCGGGGTATCCACACCCCAGTACGCCTGAAGGCGCTCGATTTGCTCCGCGCTCATGCTGCCCATCGCCGCCTGGCCCACATTCTGCTGCAGCGGGTCGATGGGAGACAGGCTCAGCAGCACAAAGGCTGCCAGACTGGCGCAGAAGATCAGCAGCAGCATCCGGATCAGCTGCCTGACCGCCATGCGGGCCATTCGTTTTGCCATAAAAACTTCTTCTCCTTTTTCCTAACGGGCAGCCGCACTGCTCCGTTCAAAGCAATGTGGCCGCTTTGTCTTCGGTCAGGCCTGGTTCCAGGTCCACTGGTCCACGTTGTTCACCAGCGACCAGCCGTGGCCATGGGGATGCAGCTTCTGCTGCGCCACTTCCAGATTCTGATTCACCCAGTACAGATGATCCACATTCACCATCCAGACCCAGGGCACGTCGTTCACGATCTCCTCCGACTGGGCCTGCTGCCACAGCGCGTAGGACTCTTCCAGATCGCTGCAGGCCAATGCCTGGTCCATCAGCTCATCCACCCGAGCATTGGCATAGGGAGAATACCGGGCCAGATCGCCCACCGTGTGGTAGATATTGTACATCTCCATGGGGCTGTGAGTTCCCCAGCCCCAGACCAGCGGAGTGTTCTGGGCCCGGTCATAGGCGGTATCCCAGCCCACACCCTCGGTGCTGGTCTGGATGCCCAGCTCAGCCAGCTGGTTGGCCATGTCGGCCGCAAGAGCCTGGCGGGTGGAATCGCCCATGGGGTACAGCAGGTTCAGACTGGCCGTCTGGCCGTCCTTCTCCCGCACGCCGTCACTGTTCAAGGTCCAGCCCGCTTCCTCCAGCAGGGCGGCGGCCTTCTGAGGATCGTAGGTCACCTCATCCGCCTCAGAATACCAGGGCATGCCGTCGCACACACTGTAGGCCGGGGTACCGTAGCCGTTGAGCACGTTATCGATCATTTCCTGCCGGTCAAAGCCGATGTTGATGGCCTGACGCACCCGTACATCCGCGGTGAAATCGTTGCCGATACCGTTTTCCTCCTCCACTGCAGGCAGGTTAATGCCCCGGTTGTCCACGGTCTTCACGGCCATCAATTCAAAGCCGTCAATGGTCTGGTCCGTATAGGAAGCGGCGGTGTAGGCCACATCCACCTGACCGGCCTTGGCAGCAGCAAAGGCAGCATCCTCGCTCATGAAGAGGATGACAACCTTTTTCATCTTTACTTCCTCACCGTAATAATCCGGGTTGGCTTCCAGGATCACCTGCTGGCCCTTGTCCCATTGCTTGAGGATATAGCGGCCGGAACCAATGGGGTTCTGGCCATAATCCGGGCCATAAGCGTGCTCAGGAACAATGCCTACCACCGCCATGGAATAGGGCCAGGTGGAATAGGGCCGGTTCATGTGAAACACCACTGTGGTGTCATCCACTGCCTCAGCGCTGTCCAGCATGGTGAAATCGTTCACCGTGCTCTCTGCCTTTACTGTATTATAAGTAAAGGCCACATCCGACGCGGTGAGGGGCTCGCCGTCGGTGAACTTCACGTCATCCCGGATGGTGACCGTCCAGGTCAGGCCATCCTCGCTGACCTGCATGACAGTGGCCAGGTCATAGCCAATACTCATATCCGCATTGGTGACCACCAGCGTGCTCTGGATCAGCGGCTCATGCACATGCTCGCCCGCACCCCAGCCATACGCCGGGTCAAAGCCGGATGCCGGTTCGGATTCCACGTTCATTGCCACCACCACAGTGTCGGTCTGCTGCTGGCTGGCGGTGCTGGCCGCAGCTGTGGACTGGCTGGCCGGCTGGCCGCAGCCCGCGGCACCAATCGCCAGGCACAGGGCCATGACCGCTGCAAGGATTTTCGTTTTTTTCATGCTCGTCTTTCCTTTCCTTCGCTGAACTTGCCGCGCAGGCGCATCCCGGATGGGCACAAAAAAACCACGCAGGCAAAGAGCCCCGGCCATAACGTGCCGAAGCATCATGCCTTCGTGGCATTCAATTCGCTGTTGCAGAATTTCTCGCCTCTCCTTCATAAAGAAGCAACAAAAATATATTAACATAAATCCGTGTGTATGTAAAGATGCACCAAACAAAAAAAATCGACGGGCACCCGTTTCATTCCGGTATGCCCGTCGATTTTATATCCTATGCGGCCGTATAGCCTTTCGATTATCCGTTGTCTGCCTGATCAAACTGCAGATTATCAAAGCTGGTCAGCTCCTGAGCCTGGCTGGTGCGGGGATAGTACTCCACCTTTACCTGGTCTCCCGGCTGGGTAATGGCCAGCTCAGCGGACAAACTGCCCTGCACGCTGAACAGCAGCTCGGGATGCTCGTTCAGCACCAGATAATAGGTGGAGCCGCTGCTGTTGTACTCGCTGCCGATGCGCTGCACGGTACCGGTCAGGCTGGTAAGCTCGCTGTTCACGTTGCCCACCATGGTGCTGCCGCCCGCACGCAATGCCTTTTCATAGCTCAGGCGTGCCTCGTCGATGGTGTCGCCCACGCCCACGGTCTGATAGTCCTCCACCGATACATAGGCGTATTTCTTGATCAGACCTTCGTTGTCCTTCAGGGTCATGAAGTAGGTGGGCCGGCTGTTCAGATTGACAATCAGCGGGAAGGCCGCCTGGTAGCCGTACTGCTGCACCTCGCCCTGAGCCGACTGCTGAGCCGCCGTCTCGGTGGCGCCGCTGATGCGGTACAGATGCGGCTCCTTGGTGACCATGTCCACCATTACAAAACCGATGGCGCTCTCGTCGCCGCCCACACTGGTCAGGCCGGTGAACAGATAGCAGCTGCCGTCGTTGTAAATCAGGGTTTCGCCGGGGCTGGTACGGTACTTGTCCTTATCACTGAAGTTCAGGTAGCCATGCACGTACTCGCCCTTGTTGTTCAGCTGGGTTACAATGAAATCCTCCGGCTGAACGCGATCTACCCAGTCGGGAAGCTCGCCAATGCTGTAACGCTGGCTTTCGCCGGTGGAGCAGTTGAGTACCACCGCGCCGGTGGCCTCCGGCAGCGAGAAGCCCCGCAGATACTTATAGGTAGTGATGACCCAGTAGGGCTGGCCGGAATCGTCCAGCTCAAAGCTGTAATCGGTCAGGCCGGTGAAGGGTGCGGCCGTGAAGCGGGCATAGAACATCAGGTTCTGCCACAGATAGGCGCACGGCTGGTATTTGATGGTGTAGCCGTCCACATACTGCACGTCCTGAGGATTGATGGCGGATACCACCACATAACCGGGAGTGCCTTCCAGATTGGTAAGCCATTTGAATACACCGGAATGGTAGGTGGGTACCGCCCAGACCAGCTTTCCGTTCACCTGCTGCAGGGTGGGCTCGCCCAGCACCACCTGGCTGCCCAGGCTGGGACGCTCGCCCAGTTTTTTGTCCGCCAGCTTCTGGGCCATGGCCTTATCCACAATGGGCAGCTGGCTGGTATCGGTGGTGTCGAAGTCCTCAGCAAAATCCATCTGAATCAGCTCCGGCATCTGATCCCGGAAAGCATTCACCTGAAACAGAACGCTGGATCCGGCCCATACAATAAAGTACGCGCCCCAGAGCACTGCCACCAGGATCAGCGGCCAGCGGCTGCCGTTCTGGAAGCGTTCAAAGCGCACACTGCCCGGCACGCCCTGTACCGGCCCCGGCTGTGCCACCACCCGGCCAATGCGGTCCAGAGTAAAGATGGCCACCAGCACCGTGATCAGCACACAATACATAAATGCCGATTCCGGATAAAGAGGATTCAGGTTGGGGTGCTGAAACACCACATACAGTGCGAATACCAGCAACGTGGCCAGCACTGCCTTCAATTTCCAATGTTTCATGGTTTCGGTTCCTTTCTCTCCTATGCGGCTGCATGCCGCTGTTTACTGGTATTCTATCACTGATCCTGCCTGCTGCCAAGAAAGAAACGGTTAAAATTCCCCTGCGCGTAAAAACAGCCGGGAGAATCGCTTCGCCCGGCTGCCTGCCATATTCAATTATTCACAGGGTTCCGGTTCGCAGCCGCCGCCCCGCTGATCCGGCGCGGGCTGTATCGCCTGCACCGAACCATCCTGAATCTTCTGTACCCCGCCGGGCAGGAGCATGGGATCCACCCAGGGCAGATACGCCCCAAACCCTTCGTCCGGGTCGGTCTGATGCTTTTTCCCGCCTTGTTTGCCGGGCTCGTTGCCCTGATCCACCTGCCCCACTGCGTTTTGTCCCTGATGATGAAAATTCATACCGCTTTCCATAGTTGATTTTATATCCTCCTTTTCAAGGTTTGGCGCACGGAATGATCTTGGAATCCTGTTTTTTCTCTCCGCTTTTCGCCTTTTGCAGATAGTATGACCAATCAACTGTAAAATATTTGGAAAACTTTTGTAAAAAGGAGAAAACTGAAAATTCTCCGTTGACAAAACCGGTTGCATGGGCTATAATAAACAACGTCGCCGGTGAGAACACCGGGCCAGACGTCCGGGTGTAGCGCAGTTTGGTAGCGCGCTTGAATGGGGTTCAAGAGGCCGTGAGTTCGACTCTCGCCACTCGGACCAAAGCCATCAGTCTTTTGACTGGTGGCTTTTTTGTTGTTATACCGTGGTTTTCAGGGGTTTGGGAGTGTACGAAAACCACGATTTCAGATGGTTTATTCCTGTCGTTTAAAAAGGGCATTGTAGCAGATTTTGGATGCGTTTTGCTGTAGAACGATACCTTTTCCAGCCTATTTGCTACAAGGTTTGCTACAAAAAATGAAAGAGATTTTGCTCCAAGGGGATTTTGGGGCAGTTCTGAATATAAAATTTCGGACGAAAAAACTGTGCAAAAAAGCAACACCGCACATACAATGTTTACATATTTACTTTTTTCAAATGCGTTGTCAACGATATTGGAAACCGTGTGTGTGCGTGTACGCAATCAAGAAAAGCAAAAGAGAAACCCTAAGCGACTGTGTTGCTCCACTACAAAGCCCACTTTGGGGAGAGTGATACATTTTTAGTAACAAAAAAGGGCTTGCCCCATGGCGTGTTTCGTACTGTATAACACTCTCCCCCTCTCTAAGGGAGGTAGGGAGATTTATGCTCATAGCTGATTTATGCCCCATTATTTTATGGGGCATAATAATCTTTGTAAACATAGCTGATTGTTACGAATGTTAGACATTAGGGGCACCCGTAAAACCACCGCCATAATGAGAAGCGTATTGCCAATGAACCTACTCTGCGTTAAAATATGGACAGATAGTGTTTATATGAGGAGGCTATATCGATGAAATTTAAAAGCATGATCGCTGTGTTGGCGATCTCGATGGCTGTTTTAATGACTGCCTGCGGTACAGGCGCAGACAGTTCTTCTGCCCCGGAGGCTACACCTGTTGCGAGTGCGACTCCGGCACCTACCGAAACCCCTGCACCTACTGACGAGCCGGGAACTCTCGAGTTTGACTTTGATATCTCGGTAGAGACATATAAAGTAACACAGGGCGTCACCGAAGAGGAACTCTTAGCAGACCAAACAAAGAAAGAGGGAATGTTTGAGTGGTTCTACGATGGAGCAGTCAACTATGCTCAAGCACTTATGGACAAAGACAATGGTTGTGAAAACGTCTTCCTTGACGAATATATCCAGTGGGCCGGTGACAAAGCACTAGCCGAGAATCCTGAAGCAGTCCCAACCCCTCAGCCAGAGACTGATGCAGGAGATACTAGTGGAGAATGGATACAAAATCCAGATGGTACAACAACATTTACAGGTGATCCCAGTGAGCTTGGGATGGAAACTCTAACAGATGAAGAAGCAGCAGAATGGAAGAAGCAGAGCGATGAATATTCAAAAGAAGTAGCAGACGCAATAACATCTGGTAGAGCTGATGAAATAATAAGAGAAGCTTATAAGATACTGGAAGAACAAGGGGTCAACCCATATAATGATTAACGGACGACAATTAGATAAAGAGGGGGTCAGTCAAAAATGAGATAGACTTCTGAGAACAGATTCAGTTCTTCAAGGAAGTTAAAAATAATAGCGTCCACTTTTTTAACATTACTAGCAGTCTTTAGTATTTAGATAACTGCAGTCTTTGCTGAAGACGTAGATATCGGTGGTGGTCTAAGTGGAAACGAAAACACCGGTGCAGTTGGTAATGGATTTAGAGACGTTGACGGTGGATACAGATGTTACATAGAAAATAAAGCTGGCAAAATAAAATAGCAGGTAGTAGACTTCTATTTCGATGGTTTAGATGGTAGAAGTGACACAACTCCTCCAGTATTAGAAGGAAAAACCTGTTATTTTGGCAGTAGCACAGCGTTGGGTGGGTAGGTACTGTTAAGAAGTAGAATACTAAAATATAGTGAGATAGGCGAGTTGATACCAGGTTTAAAGCCACCATTGTATCAACACGCAGCATGGGGACCAAACCTAAACGCATGGTTTGAATCAGATGATAACGCTAGTACAGTACCAGGAGCTAGTAATGCAGAGTTATTTATTGCATAGGTATTTGTAAACGATCCAAACGTTACAAATCTAGTAGCAGGATATAGACTAGGTGAGTACAGAATAGTTGTAGAGGGTGTATACTGGTACAACCTTGTAAATTAGACAGGAAATTTAATATTAACCCCAGACAATGAACGAATGTATGTGTATGGAACAGTAAGAGATTTTGCAAAATACAATTCTATAGAGTAGGTAAACAATGCAATAACTAATCATCCAGAACGTAGAGTAGGTGGCGAGTGGTTAGGAAGATACACAAACGGTGCATGTGCAACAGCTTTACTGTTAGTTGAGACAGATGAGTTTAGTGGATTTGGGCCACCAACATTGGGACCAGATTACGGTGGAGATAGATATTAGTATGAAACAATATTAGCCCCAAAACAAGGTTGGGATATGCACGTAGTTTACAAAGAACGTGCATCAGAAAAATGGGCAACTTGGGATTCCACAAAATACGGTGGATATCAAGAGGCGAGTCCAGGTGTAGCACCAAAGCAACCAGAGATACCAGGAGTAGATAATACAAAGATACACCCAGTCACGATAATCAAGTATTATGAGCTAGAAAAAGTAGAGCGAGATTCATCTGGTAAAAAGAAGACGGTTTATGAGACTGTAACAGGCCCAACACGTCAGACAAAAATATGTACAACAATAGCAGAATACTTTGTTCGAATCACTATTTCCGTATAGGGAATAGTGATTTTTTATTTAAGCCATGTGAGGTTTTCGGTTTAATTGAAATTAAAGGAACAAAGTGTAACACAAAGAAGGAGGGGTAAGCAATGGCAACGATTAAAGTTATTGGTTATAAGCGAGTAAGCACGGAACTTCAAAAAGAGGACGGGTACAGTCTGGAATATCAGCATTAGGAAATCGAAAAATACTGTGAAGAAAACAGCTTTGAGCTGGTTGGTGTTTATGCAGACGAAGGAAAATCCGGCACAAAGGTTTATGAAATGAAAGATATGGCAGATAGAAAAATCACTAGACCGGGGCTGTTTGCAATGCTAGACAGGTTAAAACAAGGTGACATTGCGTATGTAGTGGTACTGGCAACCAATCGGCTGTGGCGTTCACAAGAGGCAAATTTGTTTATCAGCAGTCGGCTGAAGAAATTGGGCGTGGGGGTGAAATAGATTACCCAGCCCATGTTTACATTGGCGTAGGGTGGCACGGTGGATGCCCTTCTGTCGGATATTCTGGTTGCTTTGGACAGTTACGAGGTTGGCGAGATTCGGGCAAAAATGCAACGTGGCAGACGAGCAAAGGCAGAAAAGGGTGGCTATGCTGGTGGAAGAGTCCCTTTTGGATATAGTTGCCAACGGCATACAAAGCAGCTGATCATCAATGAAAGCGAGGCCAAAGCAGTACGAGAATTGTTTCTCCTTGCTGTAAGCCATCCAGATATGACCTATCGAGAAATGGCCGCAATTTTGGCAGCACACGGGCACACAGGAAGAAACGGAAAACCGTTCAGCGTTTCACTGGCATATAACATATTGCAGCGAGCTGATTTCTATTTGTTTGGCCGATACTCCTATGCTGGTATTGAAGTCATTGGGAGACACCCTCCCCTATTCCCGATTCCGATGGAAACAACAAGTGAGCCGAAAAATATGAATCGAGATGTTTCGGGGAGGGATGGGGAAGGTTGATTTTGATTTCAAAAACAGAATGGGGTGTGATGTGTGCCAGACAAAGCCCAATGGGGTTAAAATTGATTTTTGGGGGTGGGGGGTATTCAGATGTTAACGAGAAGCGAAATTGATTTTCAGGGGTGTTTTTAAGGGGTTTTGGATTTGGTGATAGTTTAGAAAAATATCGAATGGAGTTGTTTGATTATGAAGAAAATGGAAAAATATGGTTATCGGGCTGTTCAGCAGAACGGGAAAATACTGGTGTTATCCAAAACAGAGCAGCCGTTATTTGCCCACAGAGTTTATGTAACTGCACCATTGTCAGTAAATGCACTTTTAACCGAAAAGCTGGCAAGTGCCTATATGTCTATGTGGAAGGATTTAAACGTATAGACGATTAAAAACAGCAAAAGTTTAAAAGGCAATATCATATGCCGAAATGTATTCGACCTATCTGGCATCCCACTGGTCAGTTATCGTTGTATGGATCGTTCAGGAAACGCTTATGCAGTATGTGGAAGATTTGAGCAGCAATGTATTCAGATATACAGTAAATATTTTGAACTAGTCCACTCGGCAGGAATTACATATTAACAAATTTATAAAGCCTTGAATCCAATATCTGAGCTACCTATAATTTACAGCCAGAAATGTATCGGAGAGATAAATTTGATATAATATTTCTTCTGAACACAAAATTTCACTATATTGTTATTGGTGTGTTTGGGAGTGAAGGAGAAAATAATTGGAAATTTCAAAAAAGAAGATAAAAATGTGAGATAAAAGAGTGATAGTTAAAAGATAATGATTTGGAAGTATGAGTATTTAGTGGCATTCTCAGCAATCAATGTTCAGTGTTTCTGCATTTATACCAATCACAGAGCATTATCTCTGGCTACTTCGTCAGCTGGAAAAACAAGAATTCAGCGTTATGATATCGATGTGGCCGAAATGGCTGTTAAAGATACTGAAATGATGGAGGACAGTAATTATGTGTATGGTGCTGCTGAATAGCAATAACTTAGGAAATCGTCAACTGTTTTGGGAATGCTTTTCGTTGGAGAAGGGGCTGCTATGTTTAACCGATTATCAGGTGAAAAACCGTTTGCAGGCAGGTGAAGTTATTCGGGGCTTTGCTCTGGACAAAGATGCCGTCAAAGTAGATCCTCGGTTGTGTAAAAACTACATGATTCGTTCCGGGGCTGGCAACTATACCCCTGCTCTCCCCTGCGATACCGATATGGGTGTATTCTATGCAGTGTTGACAGAAACCGCACCACACCAGTTTACCGTGGTGAACAGCCGTTTCCATATGGAAACCATGAGCGAGGAAAAGCTGAAACTGCTATGCGAGGTAAGCGTGGTAAATGGCGTGGAGATTGACAAATCGGGTCGGCTGATTTTGCTGCCATCTGTCACACCCCAGAAACCGACAGAGCGAAAAGAAAAACAATAATGGTGAAGGCCAGAGCGATAATGCTCTGGCCTTTTTGCTTTTGTGGAAGGCATTGGCATAAAAACGTAGAGCGTTCAGAAAATGTAATAGGCGTATAGCTTCGAATGATAGGCGTATCCATCGGTGCTCGACTTATCCTTTTGTGTGTTCGACTATGCATTCCATCCTTTTAGTATTAGGTAGTATCATCATCGAAAAACGCAATAGGCGTACAGAATCAGTGTTAGGCGTATCCATTGGTGTTCGACTATGCTTTCACCCGTTTTGATATTAGGTAATATCATCATCGGAAAACGCAATAGGCGTACAGAATCAGTGTTAGGCGTATCCATTGGTGTTCGACTATGCTTTCACCCGTTTTGATATTAGGTAGTATCATCATCGGAAAACATGATCGGCTTGCAGATTGGAGTGTCAGGCGTGTCCATCGATGTTCGACGTACCCTTTTGTGTGTTCGACTATGTTTTTACCCGTTTTTGATACTAGGTAATATCATCAAATCAAAGGAGGTCGACGTAATGTTCGAATGTATCGTATCTGAAAAAAACCATTTCTTCTTTTTGGGAGGGGCAAAAGACAAAACAGGGAGGCACACTGTTCATCTATTGTGTTACCAACACGGCAAGCTGTTGGCAACCACGACTGTGGGTTTTGGCAACTTGGAAAAGGAAATCGGAAAACTGTCCAGTTTGATTCCCGGCTTTGACTATTTAAAATGCCACACTGGAGCTCTGTTGTCGGATGTACTGTATGAGAAACTCAAAAAAGGAGAGTTCCCCGTATACGACGCTATTTCGGCGCTGGGCTGGCAGCCGAACCACAACCGTAGTTGCAGTTATGCTGGTACGCAACTGCTAGGTCCCAATGGTAATGTGCTGTTTCATGGATTGGCTCCTGATTTGCCCAAAAGCGCAGGTGAAACGAAGGCCTGGAGCCACCAGTTGGCAAAATGGGCAAAAGGGCATATACAACGACAAGCTATACTGGCTCTCAGCCTTGCAGCTCCTCTTGCAAGCAGAAATGGGAAAAACATTCTTGTTGCTCTGACTGGCGGAAGCAGCAGTGGCAAAACCACTGCCGCCCAATTGGCCATCTCTCTGTTCATGCCACCCAATTCTGACAAAGTCAGTTTTACATTCAATGCCACAGACAACGCTCTTATGCAGAGTTTGCACGAGAATGAAGGCGTACCTGTTTTGATTGACGACACAAGCTTATCTGGAATGGCGAGCTTTGAGAACATGATTTACACCTTGGCGAATGGCACCTCACGTGCACGTCTGCGAAACAAACGACTTGAGCAAACGAAGCACTGGCATACTACGATCTTCCTCACGGCAGAAAGAAGTCTGTTGGATCACCGGGCGAGAAATCTTGAGGGCGCTCTGGGGCGACTGATTGAAATGCCGATATCTGGAGCTGATTTGTTTGACAGCAGCACTCAGGCACAAAGCATAGCAAAATTTTGTCACAGCTGTTATGGCGTTGCAGGGGTTAGCTTTGTACGTTTTCTTTTGCAGACGACCACGATAGATATAAATGAGCGCTATAGGGGCTGGAAAGAGTACTTGGAGACGCAAAATCTGACACAGAACCATCTGGTCAGCCGACAGATCGAGCAAATTGCACTTGTGAGTCTTGCCGCAGAACTGGCCAATCAAATTGGTCTTACGCTCAATGCCGAGGAAATAGCAACGTATCTGCTGAGCTGTGTTCTGGATTCAATAGAGTGCGATGCTGCGGCGAAAGACGCTTCGTTGTTGGAGGAACAGATCGTTGAGGGAAAGATTCAGGAGATTTTTGCATCGGAATGCAGCGAAATATATCGGGGGCAAAAAGGCCCATTCCTTTCGGTATCTTCCGATATATGGAAGGAGTTTGTGCGTGACAGTGAACTAGGAGCCCATGAAATCAGCCGTATTCGCCAGCAGTTGGGATATACCAATGCGACGTTGAGTATCGGCGGCAAAATGCACCGTGGTTTTTATCTGAACAAGGAGGTGAATCGATGAGCCTAATTCAATTTGCACCGAAAGCGTGTATGCATGATGTATAGGCATTCAGCAGAATCGGAGCCAAAAATGGGAGGATTGGAGATGCGTTGGCTTATCTGCTCCCAGACAAAGGGGAAACATATATTGAGCCGTTTGGCGGCTCATTTGGGGTTGGAAAACGACTTGCAACCCGATACCGTACCCGTATATATAACGACCTTGAACCGTGTGCATTGGCCGTCATGCGCCAGCTGACCAGTTCACAAGCAGAAGAGTTCTACCGCAGAGCAATGCAGGAAATAGAATATCACCCGGCCTATCTGCAAAAATGTTTGGACTGTTTTGAGAACGAAAGTGATCCTTTGCAAAGAGGGATCTACGCATGGGCAATACTGACCCTTTCGTACAGCGGCAATGGTAAGTATCGCAACTTCTCGACCTCGCCTAAAGCCACAGAACGCTATTGGAAGGCGATGCGCAACCGTAAAGAAGTAATCTGTCTACTACACAATGTACAGGTTACGGAGCAAGATGCCATGGAATGTATCCGTTCGCATGATGTAGAGGGCACTGTGATCTATGCCGATCCGCCTTATGTTCTGGAACAGCAACAGGATAACAAGCTGTATTACAAAAGATGGAATATGCAGGTACAACAGAGGTTCCTTGACACGGTCTGTGCAGTACGTCATGCCGCCGTTCTTATCAGTGGGTATGACAACGAACTGTATAACAGCCGCCTGAAAGGCTGGTGGCGGTGCGATGTTGGTGAGGTTTCCAAAGCGATAGCAACAGCAAGGCACGGTGGAAAGAAGCCACGGGCACACGAGATCGTTTGGGCAAACTATCCCATTGCAGGAGGTGAAAAACTATGAAGTCATACAACGGCACTTTGTTTCGCCCAGACTGGGCAGCTGTGGATTCCAAGAAAGATACTTTAACAATGAAAAAGCAACGGATGAAATAGACGATCGAAAAACGCTATAGCCCATATTTGACTATGGCACAGGTTATGGAAATTTTACCCATTGGACGGTCGACACTTTATGAGGCAGTGCGCACAGGTCAGCTGTGCGCTAGCCATGTGGGACGACGCATCGTCGTTTCAGTTGATGATCTTGTCGAATATATACATAAATCGGATTGACCATTGAGAAATTCCATTGACACACAGGCGGGTTTAGCGTTACAATCCCGCCCATCAAAGGAGGAATATTTATGAAAAGCAAAATCGGAGAAGGGTCGCTATTTCAACGCAAAGATGGCTTCTGGAGTGCATCTGTTTGTTTAGGCAATGGAGAGCGCAAGCAGATTGTTCGTAAAACGAAAGAACAAGCACAGTCCGCCATGGCCTACTGGCTCATGCAAAATGGATACATAGAGCTCGAATTGTCCGGCGATTACCCTGCGGCTAATATCGTTAAGGAGTTTATAGAGAACTACTTAGCAGGCCTCCGAGTCAGGAGGACTCGGAACAGAAACAAAAGCGAAAAGGCAATCAGCAGCCGTACGCTTGAAAACTATGTTTATATGCTACGTCCTTTTGAAACGCGATTCGCAGATATACCACTAAGAGCTATTTCTAGCGAACAACTGAATGGCTGGCTGAGAGAGTTGGAGAACAAACGAACCTCAACAGGGCAATATAAGTATAGCCAAGTCACGCTGGATCGGATTGTTTACATCACCAACACCATGTTTCGACGGGCCTGTCGGAAAAATTGGATTGAAACCAACCCGTTTGACAGTGAGGACTTCAAATACCCCATAAGTCATAAAGAAACCCCAGAGGTAGTCGGGTTTACTGATGAGGAACTATCGGTGATCATCCCTGCTCTGCGAGGGAACCTGAAACTGTTTGCCCCTTTCACCATGCTTATTGAAACTGGTATGCGTAGTGAAGAGCTATTGGCGCTTACATGGCAGGACTATGACCCGAACACCGGGGCAGTGACCATCAATAAAGCAAAAACCTACCAGACGTTTCTGGAAAACGGGAGAGTGGTTGGCCATAAGCATGAGATTGCTGAAACGAAACAGGGGGCCGGTGACCGGGTAGTTTGGTTGAGCAAATCTGGACAGTCTGTTATGGAAGAGTGGCGACAATGGGCTCCCCGTCATACCTGTACTAAAGTAGGTCCCAGAGATTTTATGTTCGGGAACTCCCGTAATCCAAGCTGGACGCATAGTGGACTTTACTCCGCCCTCACTAATCAGATCAAAAATCTGCCCAATGCCCCAGATACCTTCCGCCTACATCGTATTCGACACCTTGTAGGCACCATGCTGGCAGAGGGAGGAGCCAATGAATACGCAGTGATGCAGCAGCTTGGCCACCAAAAAGCAGAAACGACCCAGAGGTATATAGACCAGAGCAGGCGTATCAATGCAAACAACTCCAAAATCCTTGAACGGTCACGACAAGAACGCAATCTGGGATGATAATGCAGTCTCGAAAACTGCTGCAAAAACTGCTACAATTGGGAGAAAGAAAAAGGCCAAAAGCCTTGATACACCAAGGTTTTTCGATGTTTTGCCAATTTGCATGGGGTTCAAGAGGCCGTGAGTTCGACTCTCGCCACTCGGACCAAAGCCATCAGCTGAAAAGCTGGTGGCTTTTTTGTTGCTGTAATGCGGGTTTGCGGGCGGTTCCGAAGTTCGGAACCGCCCACAAGCCCTTTCTTTTTTCCTGGCCGTTTTGCTCCTGTCCTGGGGGACATAATGAATGGATTCATTGCGCTGTGCTGGTCTTGCGATCAAAAATCCATAAAATGCGCCGCATCGCCAATACCACTGCCGATAGCACACACTTACATCGTAAAAGATGTCGCTGTCATGCTCAACATTATGCATACACCGGCATACGTGCTGGTAAAGGAAGGTCCTCCAAAACCTCATGTACTGATACGCCAATTCATATTTTTCAAAAGTCGTTTGATGACTGGCTGGAGAAGTTGCAGTTGTAGCGTAGGGCGTTAAATATTCAAAGAGCCGCCGTAGGCTCAAAGCTACGACGGCCTTCTCATATCGGTTACTTTCCAAACAAATCACTATGAGTCCCTGTACGGGTCAAAGTCAATACCAGAACATCGTCCTCAACTCGCTAGACCAAGAGCCAATCAGGCAAAATGTGACATTCTCGATGGCCGACCCAGTTGCCGGTAAGTGCGTGATCTTTATTCTTTTCTGGTAGAGATTGTCCTGCAGCCAAAAGAGCAACGATCTGTTCCAGCAATTCGATTTTCAAGCCACGCTTGATTGCCCGCTTGTAGTCCTTTCGGAATTGCGTGGTGAACTTGACCATATATTTTGTCTGGCTCATTTTTTCAAATCCGCAAACAACTCATCCATATCGGTGTATCCCTTTACAGACGGATCCTTTGCGATCCTTTCCTCCTCCAGCATGGCTGCAATCGTTTCCTTGTTGGGCTGATTTAAACTAATCTCAAAAGGAATCCCGCCCTCTCGAAGAGACTGCCGGACAAAGATGTTGAATGCGGTGGACAGGTTCATGCCGAGTTCAGCAAACAGCGCATCAGCCTGTGCTTTCAGTTCGGAATCCATACGAATACTAATATTGGTGGTAGAACCGGCCATAGAATCATCTCCTTCCTATTGGCACTTTTATTATATGCCATTTGCACGAAGAAAGCAATGCAATGCACGAAAATCTACAAACATTCTATACCGTTGCAGGAGATGCAGAAAAAGCCCTCACATCACACCTTGCGGCAAGGCAAGCAGACATTGCATCAGCACAAACAGCAGACCAAAACACAGCGTCTCCTGCGCAAAAGGTCAAAAGCAAGGACCGGAAAATGGCGCGGTGACAGAAACTCTGAATAAGCAGCTCTTCCTCAATCTCCCGTATGTGCTGAACAACTCAGAAAACACACCTGAACTTTCTATGAACAGCAAGGGAACGCAACGAAGTCAGGCGTTTGTGCTTCACTCAATCTTCTGCACTCCTCGACATATCTCACCTGCTGAAAGCACCGATAGGCGCATAAGATAAGGGACAGGCAATCTTGATGCCTGTCCCTTCCTTTTACTTGATGCCGATATACCGATTTTGCCGGACTTTACGCAAACAGCTTCTTCTTTTCTCGAATTGTATAGACCGATGGATCTGCCAGCAGTGCATACCCATCGGATCTGCATCGAATATCTTCCTGCCACTTTTGGCTCACACTCACATTATCACCTCGACAGCTGGTATGGGCCATGGGCTCTGTTTCGGCAACGATTAACTGCCATTTGCTGTTAGCCGGCAAAGTCAGTTCGATGGCACACGCCGGCACCTCCGTCTCGCTGAACTTTTCGCCAGCCTGATACCGCAGCGGATGTGGATCATGATACAGCGTACGGCTGACATGCTTCCCAATGCACATGCGATAGATTTCGCCGGGTGTGGCACCAATGGCCCCCGAACGACGCTGCTCCGACTTGTCCGCGTGGCCCATCTGCTGATACGCCTGTTTGGTATCCATGCCGCTCTCACAATATATCCAGGTACAGAAATTACGACGCAATGCATGACATGTAAGCATACTCAGCAAATAATTATCCTGGCACACCTCATCAAAACGATAAGGTCGGTTCTTCTTCAAGGCCTCCAAAATCCGCGGATCACGCAGAAGCTCTGGAATTTGCTCCGTAATATTGTTCATCGTACCGGACACCGTTTTTGCGTCTGTACAGTACTCCCCTGCCTGCACACTTCCACACATGAGCATCAAGGAAACGTTGCCATAATCCCTTTCCAGCTCCTGCTGACGCTGCATCAGGATTTCTCCCAGTTCGACCGACATCGGCACCACTCGATAGGACGACGTCGTTTTGGGAATTTCTGTTCGTGTGTTCGAACTGACGCCGAGCTGACCTGTAACACGCAAGTAATACATGGCGCCCTGCGAACCCTCCAGCCTGGCAATCGAACAAAACAGCAAACCTCCATATTCACTGATCCGTAGCCCCGTGTCCGCCAATATACCGACCTGTCCCGACAGGATAGTCTCATCGCACACCTGCTTCAACAAATGTCTCGGAATACTGCGGGCACTGTCAATATAAGACAGCAGCAGATCCTGCCGGGAAGGCTTACCCGCATAGCGCGTGGGCACGAGCGGTATATTATAGCCTTCCGTCGTCTTCAAATCCCAGATCAGCAGATACAAGAGATTCAAACGTTTTGCGGCCGATGGGGGAGCTTCTGCACCCGCCACCCAGTCAGATTTTTTGCGCGCAGTCCCCGCTGCGTTGCGGCAGATACGCTCCTGCAATGCACGATAAATTTCCGGCGTAAGAGATTCTGCCGTCGTTCCGCGCAATTCGGTAACCAGAATATCATACTGACGCCGATAGTCATCGATTGTACGTTCGGCCCACTGCTGTTGATGAATCGAGAAGAACATCTCTTTATAGGACTCCGCCGCATCTCCCAGGTCATGGGTAGGCTCATAACGATTGCCGGCCGCCAACAATCCGGCCTGATACATCGCCTGAATCAACTCATTGGCAATGGCCGGAAAATGGTGCTCCTCAATGTCTGCCGGATTTGCTCCATACACGGGTTTATCCACCGGGCAATCGCTCTCACTGGCAAAAAGCTGGCGCTTGGTAATCACTTCACCGGTTTCGGGGTTGATGGGGCTTATCAAGGCGCGGCACGGCGCCTTGGATGCTTTGCGACCCCTGGGGTAGGCCGTCCGTACACGGAAGCTTACCCCGCCATAATCAACTGTTTTTGTCATTTGATTTCCCTCCATTCCGCCTTTACGGCATAATCCGATATGATTTTCACCGTCTGTGGTCCTCCTGTGTCATTCGCTGCCTCAAAGATATAGCGATTTCCAACCGCATCTCCAAAAGATGGACACCGCCGCAGCCGCAGATAACGCGCCACAGCATACTCATCACTGAGGATATCCAGATAGGCCTCTTCATCCGTTTCAGTCCGAACAAGGCCAAACATGGCATGCAGCATCGGAAGGTCAGCACCACAGGTCTGAGCAAGGTACTGTGCATCCCGGTAGAGCAGCTTGACACCAGCAGCCTCTGCCTGCAGGTATACCGCTCCATTCTTCCGGGTACGCGGAATCGGACTTTCGGAAATTCCCGCCTTCGCCAGAAGATCACCGATCATCTCATCCAGGTCTGCGGGGCCTACAATCGCACCATCCGGTGCCAGATCAGACAACCTCATCTGAGCAATTTGATGATCGCTATAACCTTGATGCCGCAGGTAATCGATGTACTCCAGCAAAATGGTGGCCGCCCACGGATAGAGGACCACCTTGCGCAGCCGCCGCAGCGGAAAGTCATTATTTGTGGGTCCGATCTGAGAATACCGTTTATGCAATCTGCGCATAACGCTGGTGATTGTGATGACATAGCAGCTTTCGCCTCCTTCTAGAATCAGCTGCACGATGTCGCCAAAACGCTGGGCGCTGATTTCACAGGTTTCCATGCCGCAATAGATCATCGCCAGCACAAACATCAGATACTCGCGCCGCTCCACATTCTCAACTGCAAACAGTGCCGCCCTCTGATCATCGTCCAGATGTGCACTGCGTACGCTGTTTACCAATGCACTATTTTTGCCTTTGATCTTGGCAATCATATCCGCCAACTGAATGCCAGTCGCGCAATCACCGTATCCGCTGCTCTCGATTGCAGCAAACAGCCCTTTATAGGCCCGTTTTGCGTATCCGCGGTAGGATGCACTGGCCTTCTTCCGGGACAGAAGGTGGTTGACTTTGCAAATGAGCTGCGTCTGTGTGGTGCTATCCATATCACGCAAACGCATCTCCCCGATCACCGGCAGTACAAACGTACGGAGCGCCGACATCATATGATTCCGGGCATCCGCCGTTTCGCCCGAAAACAATGCGTCTCCAGCATAATGTACATACTGCTCAATTGTCACATTGCCATACTCGATGTTGGCCTTCCAATAATGTGCAAACAGCAGCGCCGCCATGCGTTCGATCCGCGGCAGCAATTCCTTCTTCGCCCGCCTGGTTGCCTCCTGTGCAGTTTTGCCGCGGCAGCGCATCTCGTACTTGGCGTCGGGGTTTTCTTTTGCTTTCCGTTCGATTGCAGCAATGTCTGCCGCAATCATCTCTGCCAGGGCCGGCTGTTCCGCCGCGCGCTCTTTAAGCGCTGCCACAATCGTCGCATTTGTGTACGGGGCTCCCGTCTTCGGGTCGATCAACTGATAGATCGCATCCTGCTGCCCCTTCTGGTCGCGCGCCGGGCGGACATAAAACCGCTTTGTCCCGCCCATGCATTCTGTGTCATTTTTTGATTTGGACATCCTCTCATCCCTTCTTTCGTTTTGTCTGTTGTGTGTAATTTAAGGTAGTAGTGATTAACGTCCCTCTTCAAGGACTATGCAGACCGCACCTGCATCCGCCTGTATTCCGCAAAAAACAAACAGTCATCCTGTATGCTCCTTTCCGGCATTGCACCGGTCGAATCACAGAATGACTGTTTATCTCACAATATTTATATTAATAGCGCCAAAAGATCCCACTTCGAGTGGGCAATTACGATTCGCCAAATTAGCACTCAGGTTGTGCTTTCTATGTCCCTATATTAACACACAGCATTTATTTTTGCAACACTTTTTATCAAATTTTTTATTTATTTTGCATTAAAAAATCTCTTAGGTTTAAATTAAAAAACGCAGAAATTTTCATTTTACGGCATTCTTCACTTCAAGCAAAAAAAGAAACAATTCATTTAATAAACCTTCAAATCAATACATCACAAAGAGAAAACCGCATGCTTCGATCTATAAAATTTTATAACAGAAAATTGTGAGTTATTTCTCACATTGAACAAAAAGCCATCCCGCAACAGTCCGGCAATGTCGGCGCAATCACAGAATGGCTTTTTATCAGAAATAATCTTGTAAACTCCAGAGGACGCACTTGGAGTGGGTAGTTTCGTTGCTCAAAATTCGCGTTGGATTCCTGTTTCCCTTTATGATATGAATTGCATCTGCAGATATCAATCAATCTTCTGAAAATTTTCAGAAGATGTCATGTGCGGCTGCATCAATCCGCTTGCGGAGAATTTCCTGAACCTCCTGCATCAGCAGCAATCCGGTGGAAAACCCGTATTGAAATGCATCGCTGCTTTCTGTATCGCAGATAATCAGTGTCTGTTCCAGCATCTGGTCCACCAGCGCCATATCCTCCTCGCTCAGATTGTTCCGCAGGTCTTTCAGGAGCTGTTCAATCTCCTTGCCCGCCTGTTTGTGCCGGCTGTTTCCCTCCAGGTTATTTTCACAGGGAAGCAACTCTCCCCGGTAGATTGCATCCAATACCATGCGGATTCCCTCCTTTATCACAGAAGCTGCTTTTCTTTGTGGGTAGCAAGAGAGAAGTTGTAGGGCGCACTGGGCCGTCCGTCCGGGAAGTTGGGCGCGGGCAGGGTATTCAGAATGCGCACCATCTCCTGCAGTCTGTCAGAATAGCCGTTTGTCAGCAGGATTCCCCGGGTGGGCTGAATTCCCTCCAGAACCAGACCGTCCCAGTACATGCGCAGCTGGTACAGATCCTTCGGTTCCGCCTTTCGAGTCTTCAGCTCATAGATATCGCATTTTCCATTTTCTCCTTTGTCCACCACATCCACGCGGGTACCGGTGGGCCAGACGCAAATCTCGCTGGTTACCTCATCCTCCGGGTTTGCTGCCTTGAGAATTTTCATCCACTTCTTTTTCAGTTCATCCTCGCTGAATGTGGCTGCGTTTTTCTGCGGCGGGAACTCAGCCAGCGCTTCAAAGACCTTGTCCCAGTCCGGGTCGTTGCGGTCAATACCGGTCTTGTTGTTCAGAGTGGCAAGAACACCACGGGGCAGCTCCGGCAGGATCAGCTCGCCTACAAAATCGTTGTAGCTGTTGTGCCGGGAAATGGGCGTGCCGTCTTCTTTATGCCAGATTTCACCCAGCTGAGCGGTGGCAATCACCCGCTTGCCCAGCCGAATATCGATGCCCTGCGTGGGCTGGGTTCCCTGATAGTAATACCGGGACTTGCCGCCCAGTACCAGATGATCCCGCTTGGATTTATCGAGGGTGCCATGGACGTAGATCACCGGTACAATCTGGCCGCCCAGTTCCACTTCCAGTTTTTCGGTGCGGGCCATCATCATGGGAACCTGGATGGGCGGAACCAGCATACTGCTCTGGCCTACCGTCACCGCGATCTTGGCGCTGGGCTCCAGCGTGACCGGATCCAGTTCCAGGTAGCCCCGGTAGGCAACGCCCAGATGCTCGATCAGCCACAGCCGCAGGGTGGCCAGATCGCTAAGCTTCCGGTTGCCCTGCCGCTGCAGGGTGCGGGCAATGGCCATCGGCACCCGCACATAGATGACCGTGGAGGGATCAGGCCACTGAAGATTCAGGCCCTCGGGCAGCTGAAGAGCGTCTTCCTCTGTTACGGTCATCTTCAGGTCAAAGGGGCCGCTCACTTTGTAATAAGGGCCGGGCTGGCTGCGGGTGTAGATGCACCAGTCACCGGTGCCGCCGGACAGACAGGCCAGCGCATTGTTGAGACCATATCCGTGCTCATTCAGGCGGCTGTTGGTCAGCGGAGCACTGCCCAGCTGAAGCGCATTGGTGAGTGCGGCAAGATCCATGCCACAGCCCCAGTCGGCCACTGCCAGGTGAATATAGTTCTTGTCCGCATCAGGTGCCAGCGCCACGCAGATCCGAGCCTTTTCGCCCGCCAGTGCGGCGGCAAGAGCATCATCGCACCCCTCGAGGATACCCTGATGGAAGAGCATTCCTTGACGGGCCAGCCCGACAAAAGCCTTGCGGGTGATGTTGATGGAGATTTCGTGGCTCTCGTTGGTGGCAGCGGTGATGTTGTTCATGTTCTGGTTGTTCATATTGAATCCTCTCTTTCTTATTTATAAGGAATGTGGTTGATTCACTGCCCTCTTACGGCTTGTTTTGTTGCGGCCGGCATGTTATGATGAGAGGGCAAATTGGATTATTTTGGCGAATGGTTCATTTTGCGTTTGCCGTGTCTGAGTTGCCGCTCAGATACGGCTTTTTTCGTGTGGGGAAAGCAATCTTTATCACGGCCAGCAGGCAGGGACAATGACCGAACTGCCTGCTTCGGTGATCCGGGATGTTGTCCGCTTCATAGATGAAGTGGGCACGGATGCGTGGGATGTGTTTCATGCGATACCTCCTATTCATGGTAATCTAAGGGTGTAGTGGTGTTCCCATGCTTATATTATAATATACTGTCGACAGTATTGCAAGCAGCAATTCAGGAAAATACTGACGATAGTATAAGTTGTGGATTGTGCACTTTGACAATAGAGCTGAGAGCGACTTTCCTATATAATTAAAATACTTATAATATAAAAGGAACGAGGTGCCTATAATGCCATATACTGATGCCCAAAAAAGGGCGACGGCCAAATATAACGCCAAGGCATATGATCGCATTGAAATCAAAGTAAAAAAAGGCCAGAAAGAAATCATTCAGAAGCGGGCGGAGCTACTGAATAAAAGCGTGAACGGCTATATTACAGATTTGATTGAAGAGGATCTGGCCGGCAACGATTTGGCGGAATATGCAGAAGCCAATTCTGAGTCAATTTAAATACGACTTACAGGAAGATGGCGGTCCCCCTGAGCACAAATCGACACGTTCAACTATACGAAAGAGGATGCTTGGGAAATCCAATGCCTCAAGAGACCACCGCACCAGCCATAAACCAAGCCTGCTTACATATTGCGAGATAAAGAACCTTACATAAAGCAAAGGAACCTACCCAGAGCCTTGATTGGCACTGGGTAGGTTCCTCTTTTTATAATTTATTAAATCAACTGCCGTATCTGTCCATTACCCTCCCGGCTCAGCTTCTTCAGCCAAGTATCTTCCACCAGAATTTGCAGATGCTCCCGGAACGCAAAATCATACAGATTTTTCAGGTCACTGTGCGTATCATCTGTCATCAGAGCTCTCAGTGACGACAGAGTCCACTTCCAGCGTGAAGTCAAACGGGAACCCTAACGTTCTATATGATCCATCCGGTCAGCATCCAAAACAGACCGCACACCGAAGCCCACTGGGTGCCGATCCACATTCAGGATCATGGCGCTCTATTCCACTTCCACAAATTTTGCTGTATTGGCGTTCAATAAGTAGAAAGACCAGAGTGAATTTATGGAGAACAGCGCTTCATATACTCCTGTTTTAGATTTGCTTTTGCAACTGCTTCTGGAAGAACTGCGTGTTGTATAGCTTCCGTGCAACAGGTACATTCAGCCGGCTCTTCTTGTAGCCCAACACAATCTGACAATTGTTGGCCATATCCCCGATCAACAGTTGACCAGAAACGAATCGGGCCATCGGAGAATTTAAAAACAACAAAGGTTCTGCCATCTCGACAGGGGTAGCCAAACGACCGGCTGTGCCATTTTCTTTTAGCAGCGCCTCTATGCCTTCTTTTGTTCCAGTGCAATCCCAATCAACCGATCGGTCTGATCTGCCATAAACAGTGGGACATTCAGCACATCATCATCCAACTTCAAATTACTCAGTGAAAATCGGACACGGAGCTTAACCTGGTCTGGAAATAGTTCTTTGAATTTCTTGAGACTTCTGCTGGTGGTATTGGCTTCGGACTTGACCTCCACAGGAAAAATATCGTTTTCACGCTGAATCAGGAAATCCACCTCATAAGGAGGATTTGTCTGCGTCCAGTACCGAGGAGTCACTTCAAACTGTGTAATCAAAGTCTGAAGCACAAAATTTTCAGTTAATGCGCCCTTGAACTCGGTAAATAACCGATTACCCTCACCAAAGGCAGTCGGTGCCAGTTGCGCCAGTCGGCGGAGCAGCCCCACATCCACCAGATAAATCTTGAAAGCAGCGAGGTCATCATAAGCAGACACAGGCAAACCCGGAGCCGTACTGCGGTAGACCTTATGCACCAGTCTGGCATCCACCAGCCACTGCAAGGCATCCTCGTATTCACGGGCCCGTGCCCCTTCTTTGACTACCTTGTAGATAAACTTTTTGTTTTCCCTCGCCAACTGGGACGGTATGGACTTCCAGATCATTGAAATCTTGGGAAACTCGCTGATGTTAGGGTGCTTGGCAAAGTCACGTTCATAAGCACCAATAATCCCAGACAGAGCTTCCTGCATGGCTTCCACATCCCTTGCTTCTGTCCACATCTTGACGGGTTCTGGCATACCACCGGTCACATAGTACATTTTCAGCTTTTCATACAAAGGATTAAAGAAGGCATCGGGAATTGGCTCAATGGTGTTTACTGTCTCCAGATAATTTGCAAAGTTCGCATCTCCATTGGCCAATAGAAATTCTGTAAAGGTCATGGGATCAATCTGCATAAAATTGACCTTGCCTACCGGGAAAGAAGATGGCTTTGCTAAGGCAATACCCAGGAGAGAACCAGCGCAGGCAATATGATACTGCGGCGCATTCTCACAGAAATACTTCATGGAATTGATGACCTTAGGGCAATCCTGTACTTCGTCAAAAATAATAAGGGTCTTCTCTGGCCGAATCTTCTGACCACTTGCCAGCATCAAATTCTGCAAAATTCGGTCTACATCTTTCGTGGTTTCAAAAAACTGCTTGTACTCTTCGTTTTCATCAAAGTTGAAATAAGCAGTATTTTCGTAGTAGCGTTTGCCGAATTCTTTCAGAATCCAGGTCTTGCCGACCTGGCGCACACCTTTTAAAATTAAAGGTTTGCGATAGGGAGAATTCTTCCACTTCAGCAGTTTCTTCAGAATCAATCGTTCCATATATACGCCCCATCACACTTTTATGATATATTTAGTGCCTATTAATCACACTTTTATTATATGTCAAAACGTCAAAAAATACAAGCTGAATCACAAAATTATATGTATTTTAAGGCGATACAATCACACTATTATTAAAAATCCCAATTGAATTTTCTGGAAAAGCAGAAGGCCTGGATTTTATATCACAAGTAGCATCCAGGCCTTTGGGGAGTAACTATGGAGCTATACAGGAGCCGATCAATCTGACTACCGTAGATGCAGATTACCGGTATAATCTGGCCGCCCACTTCCAGCACTTGGCATAGTATCCGTCGGTGGCAAATTCCGGTGGGTGGAGAAAAGGCTCTGCTCACTGAAGGAGCCGTTCAGCTCGGCTTCGGCAATGCTCTCATCAAAGTCATTCTGATACAGGGAGACATTTCGCCAGCACAACTGGGAATCCGCCTGTTTTACCCAAAAGATATCGTTGAGAGAAGGCGCATGGCTGACCTGCAGAAAGCCGTCCAATGTGCAGCAGCCATATTTCTCCAGAAGCTGCTCGATGTGCTTTCGGTGCTTGGGGGCACGCCGCCCTTCCAAAAAGCTCAGAAGAGATTTATCGCCAATAGGGCGCAAGGACGAGAGCTAGATTCCTTCCAAAGCCACCACATCGCAGAATTTATCCTCTTGGGTAGAGAACTCCAGAAATGGTGTGTCTTGGTTCAGCAAAATCCAGTCCATCTTGGCCCCCTCCTTCCTGTTTTTCATCATACCTTAGAACCGGTGCTATTCTTGCCTTTCTCTGTCTGTAAAAGAGAGCACTCCCCCTTTTCTGCTCCCGCTGGTGTTGAAACTATTGATTTATTGGTGTCCAACAAGTATTCTCTTCGAGAAGAAGTACGGAAAGCCTATTCTTTTTGGAAATGCAGTCCTTAATATCCCTGAATGTCAAATCTGCTCTATTCATAGGCCTTCTCATATAATCATCGGCCATCTCCCGATGCGCATTTATTGTGGCATCTTTCCAACACCCAACGTATCGAAGGGGGCATATATTCCGTTAGTCCGTACTGCTACTTTCTTCTTTCTGCAAAATCTCAATAAGCTCCAAGATACGCTCGTAGGATTTGGCTGCCTCCGGCACACCCACCAAAGCATTCCTGATTTTTTCCAAAGCCCCAATATTGCCCAAACGATCTTCCTCTGTCTCGTTGCTTTCGCAGCTGATCAGCGATCCAAATATAAAATTCCGCATGATTTCTGTCTCGGAGTTGTCATCTCGAAACAAATCTATAATCTGATCTTTATTGTCGATCATTTTCTTCACCCTTCTCTGTATCCGTCATTTTATTATTCTGGACTCCAGTTTTCATCCAGTAATCTCTTCTGCTCTGCCACTTCCTTCTGCGTCATCTCCTTCTCTTTGCGCAGCTGTGCCACAAAGGCTCAAAATTTTTCCTGATCGATTGCAAACACTCTGCTCGTCTCAAGGAAAGCATACCAGTAATCCGGCCGAGTGGCAACCGAACAACAGTAGAGTCCCCTTTTTTCGCCCGCCTGACAGAAGATTCCCGCCCCATTTCCGGAAAATGCGGGTGGTTTTCCCTTCTATTGACACCCTGTCTGAATTCCTGTATCGTTTTTATAAAGACGGTTCCAAAATTCCGCACACTTCGTCATCCGGAAGGTGCGAAATGCAGTCATGCAGGAAGGGATGTTTGCTCATGAAATGCTATGATGAACAGCTGCGTCAGTTACAGGCCCAGTGCGCCCGCAAGAAAAAGCTGGATGCTTCCATAGAGGAACTACGCGCCCAGCGCAAAACCTATGCCGATCGTGCGGATGAGCTTCGAAAACTCCTCGCTGACGAACAGGCGGATGTGGAACGGCTGGAGGGGCGCAGTCTGGCTGCTTTCTTTTATCAGATGGTTGGCAAAATGGATGAAAAGCTGACCAAAGAGCAGCAGGAAGCCTATGCCGCTCAGGTAAAATACGATGCCGCTGCCCGGGAGCTGGAAGGCATTGAACGGGATTTGAAGCGATGCGAAGACGAGCGAAACTCGCTCTGGGGCTGTGAGGCTCGCTACGATGCCGTCCTGCAGGAAAAAACGCTTGCCGTAAAAGCTGCGGGCGGGCCCACCGCGGAAAAGATCCTGCAGCTGGAAGAGCGAAACGGCTACTTGGACAGCCAAAAGCGGGAATTGCAGGAAGCGATGAGTGCCGGGAATGCCGCACTGTCCTGCGCGGATCAAATTCTGTCCGAACTGAACAGTGCAGAAGGCTGGGGAACCTGGGATCTGGTCGGCGGCGGACTGCTCACAGATCTGGCAAAGCACAGTCATCTGGACCAGGCACAGGCTTCTGTGGAAACCCTGCAGACACAGCTGCGTTGCTTCAAAACCGAGCTGGCCGACGTGACGATTGATGCGGACATTCAGGTCAGCATTGATGGTTTTCTGCGTGTGGCCGATTACTTCTTTGACGGAATCTTTGCCGACTGGGCTGTACTGGATCAGATTCACCAGTCCCAACAGCAGGTACAGCGCATCCGCAATCAGATCGAAAGTGTTCTGAACCATTTACACACATTGATGAATCAGACGGACGCAGAGCTGTCCCGTATTTCTCGGGAAATAGAGCAACTGGTCGCGGGGATCTCCATGTAAGATTCGTGAATCGCACCTTTGCCGAGTGAAACTTTCTTCACCGCTCCACTTTGGGTTCCGTTCGGGATAAATCCAAAACGGCCTGCACACCAGTGCTCCATGGGCTTTCCGGTACAGCTCTTCCCTGTTCCGCGCCGGAAAGCTCCCACCAGGCTTATCCGGTTCCAGAATCACAGGAAGGTCGGTTTTCAGTTCTTCCACATAAACAAGAGGGATCTGCTGACAAACAGCAGATCCCTCTTGTTCAATTAACGCATGATTACCTCAATGCCTCCCGAAATTCCGAAGTGTTTCAAGGCCGCCTTATGCAAGAGCGGTTCGGTTACCCTCCAAACCTTCTGACGATACCGACTGCGATTTTTCTCCGCATTTTCTTCCATACTCAAGGTTTCATCAAAATCAGTCAGAAGATGACGTACAGCATCAGCCAAAAAATCATTTTTGGCCGGCTTGTGCGTCATTGCATAAATCACCTTATAGTGCTTTGCTGCCTCGTAATATGCCAAGCGGGTATGACCAAACGCGATTTCACTGCTGAGCGCCCCCGATTTTTCCAACAAATCACCAACCAGATACGGCTTTCCGTTGTTGGCGGGAACCCCCTTTTCCTTCGCATACACAACACGCCAGGCACAGTCCGAAATCGGGATAAACTCACGCACCAGCGGGTGCAGCAAGCAGCTTGTAGGCTTTACATCCCCGAGAGTACATTTGCCCTCACGGCAAAAAACGCAGGCTCCCATTTTTCCAGTTGCCCCAAGCGTGACTGCCGTTACAGCCTTGCTTTTTTCATCGCAAATCGGCTGACAGAACTTATCATAAAACTTTTTTGCAGATAAATTCAGGTACCGCGAAATGCGCTGAATGTCTGCCAGTGTAACCTCTGCATCGATCGCCTTGCAGCAGCAGACAGAATTCTCTGCCCGTTCCACAATGACAGTATCTTCAGCGGTCACTTCGCGGTAGGTAGAGCCTTGATTTTTCATATTCGTATTCATTTTGTTACGTCTCCTTTTTTAAGATATTTATAAAACAAAAAGCCATCCTGTGATGCTTCAGCGATAATCACGCCGATAAAATCACCAGATGGCTTTTTATTCACAACATTATTTCAATTTTGAGATTAGGAAGAAAAAAGGGCCCACTTGGTGTAGGAACTTACGAAACACCAAATGAGCCTTGGATTCTTGCTTGGTTTTATTGTATCGTTAATCAGCGGTTTTGTCAATTTTTTAAGTTGAAAATTTTATTTTTTTCAAATAAAACAATTCTTATCTTACAATGAAAAAATCCAGTTTCCGCAATATTTTCCCAGCCGTAGATCGCATGGTTTAACCAGATCCCCGCGTTATACCCAATAGCGTTCCTATCCTTTTATGATTTCACCACACCCACAGAGCATAAAAATCAAAGACTTTTAAAACACCTATTGTTATTCCCGCATATTCGTTACCGGCAAATTCAATTCCACTTTTTCTCCCTGCGAGGTATTGGAAAGATGAAGAGAACCACCATGCTGTTTTGCAGTCTGTGCGGCGCAAAACAGGCCCATCCCCAGATGCCCCTCCTGAGGGCGGCTGGCATCACTGGTGAAAAAGGGCTGGCCGCCCTTGGCGAGAGCCGCAGCTGAAAACCCGGGGCCAGTATCCTCCACCGAAAGGTTCACCTGTTTCTCTTCCGGTAATATATTCAGAACAACTTTGCCACCCGCCGGGGTATAACGCACCGCATTATCCAGAAGATTCATCACTGCCCGATCCAAAGCAGCACGATATACCCAAAGAGAAATGGGCGGAACCGAAGAACAAACGAATTCCACCTGTTTGGCTCCGCAAAGGCTTTGCCCGGTCTGCTTCCAGCCTTCTGCCAGGTACTCCAGAGAGACCTGTTCTTTCTGTTGTTCCACCATTCCTTCCGGGCTGGTCATGGCTCGGAGTTGTACCAGATACTCCTGCATTCGAACCGCACTGCGAAGGATAGTCTCTACCATTTCCTTCTGGAAACCGATTTGTCAAGGGGAGATTACCCTGGAGTTATACATTTTTCTTTTTTGAGCTTCTGAGCCGTCGCCTTTCACCGCGGCCCTAAAATTTTGCATAAACACGACACAAGATCAGCAGCGTGTAAGCAATCAGAAAAAACTAAACCGCCTGTCCCTATGGCCGAGATAAGGGTCACTAGGACAAGCGGTTTTCTTTGCCTTAAATGATGACTGGTAAGATGTACATATTCCATGACGTTAGTCAGAACGGAAATAAGCCTGGTGGTGTACCATAACATCGTCTAGAATGCCTGAATCATCAAAACCAAGCTTCCAAGAGGCCGGGTCAAGAGGGTCATCAATTTCGTATTTCAAGCTATATCCACCATAGGTTGCCTCAAAGCTATCGTTCGGTTGGCCATACAGTTTTAAGACATCTTCTCTGGTAGACCATCCCAGCATCAACCCACCGGGAAGGCGTAGTTCTGTACCGGAAAAGTCGTAGTTGCCATATATTACATGAATACCTCCCACCGTGCTCTCGGCGACGGGGATTGTGCTTTCGGTGGTGTTGAAGACACAGACGCTGATATCCTGCTCGTGGTCATTGGTCAACGAGACCCATTCCCATTCATAGGACGCATACGGGCCTTCCGCGCCAGCCAGAGAAAGCCCGGCATCCTCCTCGGAAATCACCCACCCATCGTCAAGGAAAGCCGCAAGGGGAACTGGTAATGTATAAACCGTATCATTGATCTGGATTGAAAAACTTTCCCAATCATTCGGGAGTTCAGGGGATGGTGGGTACAATTCTGCCCCTGACGCGTCGAGTTCTGTCATAAATTCGAGCGACATCAAGGTGGAGGTGTGCGGCAGGTAGGTGACTTTCGCAAACAGATTGTAGTCGTTCCCGCCCCACAGCGCGCGCCCTTCCTCGTACCTCTTTTCACTGATTTCAAAGGAATGCCGCTCGCCGGTCATATCTACGCCGCGCAGATAATAGTCGTCCGAACCATAGTCCCCGATCCCTCGCGAATATTCAAATTCCAGCCGCTCCAAATAGGCGGCTTCCGGGCGCTTGAGATAGGGAATGTCCAAAACGAGCGGCCGGACAAGGAAGAAAGCGGCGGCGACGCATAGCAGAATGCCTGCGGTTCTGCCGACCTTTTGCAGGAACGTTGCGTCCGGCCGAATCAGCAGTACGAATAAGACAAGGGCGATGATCACCGCTACCAGCCCTAAACCGCCATGGACAATGACGGCTTGCATAAACCCCGTGATTCCGATGGCAAAGGCATCGGCGCTTGTAAACCATTCCATCACCGCGAGGATGGTGATCGGCAGAAAAAAGATGACGGCAAGGAACAAAATAAACCATTTTAACTCCGCCTTGTTTTTTTCGCCGCCGGGTGTTCTTTCGTCTGTTCGGTTCTCATTTATATTGTTCATTTTCTCTCTTGCTTTTATGAAAATCAGTGTTTCAAACGCTCCAGTACCTCGCAAATCGCGAGCATCCCCTGTTTTTGATCTTTGATTTTGGCGGTGATGCTGTTGTTGACCAGCGACAATTTTATTTTGGTTTTCCCGCTTTTCGCTTTGATGATCCGCTGGGAAGGCAGTAAACCTTTTTGTACTTTCAGTTCGTCAAACTGGTCAAACGGAATGCAGATTTTACCGTAAATATGCGAGATATCAAAAGTTTCCAACACTGCGATAACCAATGTTTTTTCTGTCACGCCAACATAACAATATACATTACTCAAAGCTCCCAGTGCCAACATTTCAGCCGTCCCAGACATCAAGGTCCCCCATGCTTTTCCCTGGTACGTTTCCCCGTCCGGGCAAATACTGGCTAACATTTCATTCATATCTTTCTCATTCATGAACAAAGTCATATAGTTCACCTCGTTGTTTTGTTCATGGGTCAGTGGATCCGATTCCATCTTAGTTATAGCACTTATCTTATTTTACGATGTGAAATCAGGGTAAAATACCCGTAAATATTAGGCGAGAAAGGCACAAGGTTACCCAATAATTTGGCTACGACGAGATTCTGGAAGATGTGATGCTCGCTGAGGAGTGGGAAGGAAGTCCATGAAAATGTCAGAAAGGCTTGTTCCTGATAATGATAGCATTTAATGAAATCTTTTGAATCAGTTCCGGGATCATGCCATAATTTTACGCAATCTTAGCCTGCTCATGATAGATGTCAAACACGAATCACGATATAATTATACTGAATTGTTGTATCTAATGGATGAGGCGTTTTTTATGGGGGCTTTCTTTGACTGGCTGCTGTCAAATTCGAACGGAATCATTACAGTGATCGTCATCCTGGCGGTTGCGATTCCGTCTTTAACCGTAGTCCGCAGGCTGACGAAAGGGCATGTCAGCAAAAATTCCTGCACCGTACAGACCGTGGGATTTATCCGCTCCACCCGGCAGACCGGCCTGTATGTCAACGAAAACCCGCAGCTGCTTTTTGAACTGGACGCCCTGGCGGAGGACGGAACGGTGTTCCAGACCAGCGTGCGGAAAATCATCCCCATAACGGCGATGGCCGGTATGGTTCCCGGCAGGGCGATCCCCATCCGCTATAACCCGGACGACAGAATCCGGGCAGTGTGGGACTACCATCCGGATGAATCGCTGGCGCAGGAACGCGCCGCCCGCTATCTGTGCCAAAAGCACCCGGGCGATCTTTCCTATGAACAGCGGATGGAGCTGTTAAAAAACGGCGTGATGAAAAAGGCGTTGCTGAAAAGCTTCCGGCTGACCGGGAAAGAAGAGGCCGGGGACTATGAGGCAGAAGCGGCCATCCAGCTTGCCGGCGAGGAGCAGAGCGGCCATACATTCGAGCGAACGCTGTATGTACCCAATACGGCTTTGGAATACCTGATTCCCGGGCGGTATGTGGACGTGCGCGTCATCCCGGGCAGGGAAAATCTCTTTGTTTTTGTACTGGATACCTCCGTGGCGTCCGGCATCAGTTAAGAGGAATACGGCGTCCGTTTGATACAGAGAAAGGGGTTGACCGTTTCGTGGAAAACGTATGGCGTCTTTTTTTCAACTGGATGGCTGAAAATCCGATTCGGGCCACCGTGATCATATCTGCGGTGGTCATTGCGCTGTGTATCCTGCTGGGATTTGTGCTCCCGGCCAGATCCGAAAGGCGGAAAAGGGAGAAGGAGCAGCACTGGAGGGATGCCCGCACAGTGAAGACTTTGGGTTTTATCCGTTCCGCAAAGCATACGGGACGATGCGTCAATGACAATCCCGAGTTTCGCTTCGTGGTGGACGCACTGGCCGAGGACGGGACTTTTTTTGATACCACCGTGACGGAAATCATCCCGAGGGCGCAGCTTCCCATGTGCGCCGTCGAAGCGCCGCTCTCCATCCGGTATGACCCGGCAGACCGCTCCCATGCCATCGGGGATGATAATCCGGATGCCGATGTGCTGAATGAGCGCATCGCCCGCTACCAGTGCCGAAAACATCCGGGCGAGCTGACCTATGAACAGCGCATGGAGCTTAGCAGAAACAGCGTGGTCAAAAAAGCGCTGCTGGAAAACCTGCGGCTGACCGGGAAAGAGGAAGCCGGGGACTGGGAAGCGGAAGCGACGGTTCGGATCACGGACAATGCGGCGGGAGACACGGTCATGAACCGCACCCTTTATCTAAACGACAAGATGCTTAAGCATATGGTTCCAGGCAAATACATCGACATCAGCGTTGTGCCGGGCAGGGAGGACTTTTTCGGTATCGTAACGGATATCGCTACGAAGGTTGTCCCTGAGAAAAGCGGGTCTTGAACGTCAAGCGGGCGCTCTTTCCTGTCCGGGATAACGTCAAAAAAGAAAGGATTGCGTTTTGAAAACGATCATTCATGATCTTAATAAAGCAGACTTCTCTGCTTTTGAACTTCCAGATGAAAATGTCGTGGTTTTCACTGCGGACGGCCAGTATGCTCCGTGCAGTGGCTGCTTTGCATGCTGGCTGAAAAATACCGGATTCTGTGTGATGGACGACTCCTTGAAACATGCGGGCGCATTGATCGGGCAAAGCGACCCGCTGATCATTATCAGCCGTTTGTGCTACGGCGGCTACAGCCCCGGCGTCAAGGCTGTTTTGGACCGCGCTATTGGAGTATCCCTCCCCTTCTTTACCTGGCGGGGCGGCCAAACCCATCATATAGGGCGCTACCCGCAGCGAAAACTGCTGCGGGTTCTCTTTTACGGAGATTCTACGGAATCGGAACGGCAGACTGCCACAGAGCTTGCCGAGCGTAACCGGCTCAACCTTGGATACAAAACAGCGGAAACGCTGTTTTTCCAAAATCCTGCACAGATCAGGGGAGCAATATCATGAAGCTGCTGATCTTCAATGCAAGCCCCAAAAAGAGAGGCGGCGCTTCTCAATTTTTCTCCGGTATCCTCCGGCTGTTTCTTCCCGGCCTTGTCAAAAAAACGGTTCCTCTGCGGAGCCGGAAAGACTTTGACCATGCGCTTTCCCAGTTGGGCAGCGCGGACGCCGTATGTATCTCTTTCCCGCTTTATGTGGATGGATTGCCCTCTCATTTAGCAGAGTTCCTATCGCTGGCAGAAGAATATTGTAAAGCCCGTTCTCTTCGGTTCCGCCTGTACGCCATTGCCAACAACGGCTTTATAGAGGGACAGCAAAACCGTACTGCACTGCGGATACTGGAATCCTGGTGCCTGCATTCCGGCGCTATCTGGAGCGGCGGGATCGGGATTGGCGGAGGCGTCATGCTGCGGATGCTGGGAATCGTCTATCCTGTTTTGATCGCGCTATCTATCGTACAGATCGCCGTTTCGTTTCTTACGGCAGGAAGCGTACCGCCGGACATGCTTTATACCCTCGCCATTCAGGCGGGAAGCTGGCTGTTTTTCAATTTCGGTGTATTGTTTTGCCTGGCCCGGTTGTCTGCGGCCGTTTACAAGCGCAAAACCGTAAAGAGCCGCTACACCCGTGTGCTGCTTCCATCCTTCCTGTTTGTTCCGATTGCCGATCTGTTTATGATTCTATCCTCTCTGTCTTGCGGCCGGTTCCTGTTCGCACTTTTAAAACAGGACGATTGTTCTCGTAATAAGGGGTAAGGTGATTGCATGAAGTCTGTCATTTTATACGGAAGCAGGTACGGAAGCGCCCGCCGGTATGCGCAGGAGCTGTCAAAGCAAACAGATATCCCTGCTGTCAGCTATCAAGAAGCACCGCCGCTTTCCAAACTGGAAACGATCGTGTATATCGGCGCGCTGTATGCCGGAGGCGTTCTGGGATTGACAAAGACGCTGCGAAGGCAGTCATTCGGAGAGCATCAAAGGCTGGTGATCGTTACGGTCGGGCTGGCTGATCCGGATATACCGCAAAATCGGGAGAATATCCGGAACTCCCTGCAAAAACAGATTCCCGCCCAGCTATATGGCAGAGCAGCGGTTTTCCATCTGCGAGGCGCCATTGATTATCAGGCGCTATCTCTGGGACACCGAACCATGATGGCGCTACTGCACCGATCTCTGCAAAAGAAACCGGCGGAAGAATGGAGCGAAGAAGACAAGGCGTTAATGGAAACCTACGGCAAGCAGGCAGATTTTGTCGATTTCGCTTCCCTGCGGCCGATTATCAATGAGATGCAGAGGGAAAGCAGGTAAGAAAAATTATTTGAATGCATAGCTTAGCCAGTTTGGCTTTCTCTGCTGCGAGGGATTCTATGTAGGTGCCACGAGCGCATTATTTTACGCTCTCTTATCAATCGGGTGCTTTCACGCGTATCGGAAAGGAAATGGTTTATGGCTGAAAAGCGAACTGTCCGCTTTGTAAAATGGCTGATTAAGGTTGTGATATCCTACGCAGTGTTTATCGGGACCGGCTGGCTTCTCGGGCGGATCCCCGCTCAAAAAATTGGCCTTTCCGAGGATATGTTTTTCGATCTGCGGATATTTTTCATGCTGTTCGGCCCCATTTATCTCTCTCTGATCGTAAAAATTGTTTTGACAATTCTGGCCGCAATAAAGCATAAAGAAAAAGATACCGCCGAACAAAACAGGGGCGTTCTGCTTGCCGTCACTGCCATATTGATGCTTGCAAATCTGTCCAATGCCCAGACCGCAGCGGATCTGAGCAGCGGACTCATCGAAAGCAAAGGGCTGAAAAGCCTGAACAGGAACAAACGGTACAATCTGAAAGGCAAGCGGTTTTTAAATATTTTCCTTCCCATCGCCTTTTATATGCTGATCCTGGAGATATTGACGCTGCTGGTCTGCATCGTCACCTTCGCACCGTTATCCAACGCGGCAAGCAACGCTTTTATTTTTACCATCGCCCTGACCGCTTTGCTCCTGCTGTTGATCCCACTCATTCTCACTTTTATCTCCGGGTTTAAGGGAGACAAGGCGGAACATGAAATAAAGCGGGACAAGGAACGGCAGGCCGCAGTTGTGTCCGGCAACCTGGTCCTAGAAACCGATCCCATTCGCCGCAAACAGTATCTGCGGCTGCCGAAGCTGCTTGTGCTGGCGGTTTGCCCGGGCTCGTTCCTGCCTTCTTTTCTCGTGCTGTATTTCACCAAGAACCATCAGGACCAGTTGGCGGTCTTGATGCTGCGTCAGCCGTTTATGGCTCTGGCGGCCGCCTCGATCTTCGCTGTGATCCCGCTTCTGATGTACTGGGCAAACTGCTCAGGGACGTCTTTGGTTCAGCGCGTATATCTCTCGGAAAACCGGCTGTGCTATACCGGTCATAGCGGCAGCATGGACGAGCGGGTGGAATTTGCCTTTGTGCTGCTCCGGCTGAAAGAGTATTCTGTGGGAAGACGATCCATCTGTATCCGGGGAATATTTACCCGGAAGCCAAAGGACGCCTACGGTACGCATCAGAAAAATGCCTTTTCCAAGACGCTCTGGATTCCCCGCACCTTTCCAGTGGAGCAGGAACGGATCCTGCTGGATTTTTTAAGAAAAGCGTAGCCGTAAAATGATTTGCGCTCACACACTCCAAAAAAGATAACAAAGGAGACTTCAGAATGTATAAGACGATTGTTGTAAAATACTCTCCTAAAGCAAAGGAAATGGCTGCAAGAATCGAAGATGTAGCCAATCAAATGGAACAGGAAGGATTTGAACTGGTTTCTTGTTCTATTACACCTTCTTCCAAGGGGATTCTGGTTTTTAGACAGATAAAGGCTCCCCAACCGACCGAAGTTTGTGAACACGAAAAAGGATAAAATAAAAATCCCACCCAATTTACGCTGCTTATCTGTGAATAAGCTTATCCTGCTACACACACAGCAAAAACATAAAATTCCTTTTCAGGTTGTGCTGAGCAGTCAGTTTTGCAACCTGAAAGGGATTTTGCCATTTTGTCTATTACTGCTGCGCAGCTTCAAGTAGCGCCTTTTTAAGCTGCCGCTCGATCCTCAGGAGGTCCGCTTCCGCACTCTGGCGGGCAGCGCGGCCCTCCTGCCGGTGCAGTCCCAGAGCGATCTTGATCTGGCTTTCCCACAGTGGAACGGTGCTGAGAGCCGCCATTTGGATTTTATCTGCCGGCATTTTATCGTTGCTCTGGATCAACCGGATCTGCGGCGCAGTCTGGATGGCGACGTTTTTGCTCAGCTTTAGGTCGTGAATTTTCTCTTCAAAGCGGTTCACGGCGTCTACAAAATCTCATACCACCTGGGCGCTCATAGGATCGTCCTCGTCCGACGCCTCGGCATGAAGCTTCGGCAGGTTGGAAGCTTTATCCAGTATATCATCGCCTCCGGATGAAGGACAGCAGGACTGCAAGAATCCCAACAAGAAGGATGCCGGCCGAGAGACCCATGAGGATACCGGAGGTGAAATCCTGGGACGGAGATCCGCCCGCCGCCCTGGAAACAATCCCCAAAACAATACCGAGCAGGATCAGCAGTACGCCGATACATCGTTTCCGGCTGCTCCTGAGCTTTTGCCTTATCCGTGCGATGGCCTCCTGAAAAGAACGATTTCCCTTCATATCGCTAACAACCTGTGCTATACTTGGTGCAAAGCCATTACCATTTTGCTCTTTCATCGCTTTTCCTTTCCGCTGGGTTGTTGGCACTTTCCAGTGTACAGGATTTAAAAGAGCATCGGTAGTGGCTTTATCTTTTCCGACTAGGTGTGGCTGCGAACTCCCGACACTTGAAGGTTAGTTTCGCCCGACCCGAATAATGGTAAACACATCCGCTAAGACTTCTCCCTCAGAGCTGAGAATGAAGCAATCGTGTTTATCCTTTGAGACATCAACACCAACAGAAACGACCATACCAGGCCGGCCAGATAGCCGGCCGGTGTATCCTTGGGAAGACGAATGCGGATATTGCCCGTTCGGATCTCGATGCTTTCTTCGCAAACCACCGGCGCGGCCTTTTCCAGAGCCGTCTCTGTGCTCCGATGGGAAGATTGTTCCGGCAGTTCCACCTGCACCGGCACGATCTCCTGCGGCGCCAAAAGTTCTCCGGCCAATTCATCCCGAAGCCGTTTTTGCCACCGCATGAAGGTGGAATAGCCAATGCCGTTCTCTGCGCACCACTCCCGCTTGCTTTTTCCGCTGTGCGTACACTCCTGCACAAGCTGCAGGCACCGCTGCTTTTTCAGATTTACATATTCCTTGCCCATTTTATTGCTCCTTTGTGAGACTTTTGAGACTTCTGAGATTTTTGCGACTTCTTAGACTTTTGAGACCTCTTTTCTCATTTGTCCCATTTCCTCCTATTGTCCCACATCCTTTCAGCCTTCGGTAGCCGGGGGATTATGGAGCGGTTACGTTTTCTCCACCCAAGGCTAAAAATTGGCATAAAAAATACCCCGTCAGATTTCTCTGACGAGGTAAGATAGGTTCAGACTATTGAATCATGCCCAGCAAGGACTTTGTGCTCTCCATGATGTCCTCGTAGCTGATTGTGGCAGCGTATGGATATTTATTCTGGTAGGACTTCCACAACGCATGCAGTTGCTCATCGTTCTCAACGGCTGCAATAATCTGCGGTGCGTCCGTTCTCAAATTTTCTGTACTCCGCTTTTTGCAAGTGGCATCAAACGCTCTTCCTAAAACTTCTGCATTGATTTCCTGTTCATAGATAGCAAGCAGCGTTCTGATATCGTAGAAATCCCTCATGCGTGTGTTCAGGAGACCTCTTGCAAGAACCGTCTGAAGCTTTTCCGCAAGGATGGTTTCGAGGTTGTATGACCATAGACTGATTGATCGGTCATCCAGCAGCAACTTATATTGATACTCAACTGCCCTAGGCGTAATCACGTCGCCAGTCGAAATATCAATTTTCATTGGAGTAATGAGCTTCCCCATTACGGCGTTCATAGTGAACCGAATACCCGGATACTCCATTTCGTCCATAATGTTGGAAACTTCTTTGATCTCGAATGTCACACCGTCTCCGAGGTCAATATTCTTGATTTCATTTACAATTCGAAGTGCATCCTCCGCAGAAAGATTTTGATTCTTGAGACTGGTATCAATGTCCATCGTAGATCGGAGTGCTACGCCGACCATCGCAGTCACAAGCATTCCACCCTTGATGATGAAATTGTCCTTGTACTGCGAAACCGCAACTCGTTCCAAGAATCGTTCCATCATGTAGATTCGCATCAGTGTTCTTGCATCGGCTTTGTTCTTTTGGGCGACACTTTTAATTCGCCCCTTTACCTGATCTGGTGTAAGCTGCATTTTACAATAGTACTCCCATATATCTTCGGATCACATTATCAACACGAAACAACTTCGCATATTTCATCAATCGGTTCAGATCTTTATCTTTTCTCGACACATACGCTTTAAGAACCGAATTGAACTCCTGTGCCTCAATGGAATTACGGCTTCGCATCAAATCGCAGATTGTTCTTTCCAAATCGTACATCGGGATTTCATTACCACAATTGTCTTTGACCATGATTTTTCCGACATCCAAAAGTTCCTTCTTCACCGTGTAAGCTTTACAACTTCCATCGGCTGTCAATCTGTGCGAATTGTAGCCACTATAAATGGTAAACGTATGCACAAGTGGCTCTCTGTCCGTCAGATCATAATAGTAAAATGCTTCGTCATGCGAAAAAACAGCATTGGGGCATCTCTGATGCAGCACATACAATTCGTCCGGCCAGTTTTCACTCGCGGAATAGATTCCACGGCCGACCTGTTCTAATCCATTTTCACGAACATATTTATAGAATTTGAATTTTGATACTCCAGATTTTCCTGCAATGCGCGGCGTCAAGTAGTCATGGCTTTGAATCAGTCTTGTCATCTCATTCATAGAACCACCAACCTTTCGTGCTTATATTGTAAGTGAAATAAGCACGAAAGTCAAGTAAAATTCAACGACCGTGCTTATTTCGTTTTTAATATATGAACGGTCGTTGAGTGAGATGCTGTTAAAATTTGTCAAAGTCAGCCTGCGAAGCCAGTTCTCGATAGGGATACTCGTCGTTCTGCCGCTCTGTGAACATGTCGTTGACCAACCCGATGGTCAGCAAGTCGAGGTCGGCGATGCTGATACCGAGCTGCACACAGCGCAGCATGAAGAGCGGGGTGGTCATTACCCGCTCACTTTTGCGAGGTTTTTTCTTGCCTCTACCTCCGTCTGCACGTTCAGGCCCCACAGTTCGATCAACTGGGGCAAAATCTGGTAGATGGAGAAGGTTGCAAAAATCGCCACCCCAGCCCCATCTGCACGCAGTTTTAGCACCACCTTGCCGGAGTTTTAGCCCCACTTTCACGCACTGAAGCCCCAAAGCCTTATAATTGGTTTAGCACAGCCAAGCTGTGACTAAATCAATTGGAGGTTTCGTAATGACAAATTATCGGGAGATCTTGCGGTTAAGCAGTCTTCAGTACAGCCAGCGAACCATTGAATCAATGGCACACTGTTCCAGACATACGGTGCGAGATGTACTGCAGGCAGCAAAGAAACAAGGCATATCCTGGCCCCTCTCCGACGATGTCGCCAATGCCGATCTGGAACAGCTTCTCTTTCCGAACAGGCACAAAGCATCCAGTCAATATGCTGAGCCCGACTATCCGTACATCCACCGCGAACTGGCACGGTCGGGCGTGACCCTGACGCTGCTATGGGAAGAATACTGCGCGAAGTGTCAGGAGGCGGGCCAAAGGCCGTACATGAGTACTCAGTTTGGCGAACGGTACCGCCGCAGTGCCTATCTGGAAGAAGAGAAGCCCTACATGCTGCCGCTGCCGGTCAGTGCGTTTGAACCGGCCGTCTGGTCGGTTGCCAAGGTCGCCAACGACTATCTTGTTACGGATGGCAGGAACAAGTATTCTGTTCCCTATAACTTGATGATTGGCGAGCGCGTGGACATCCGCGTGACTAAAACAACGGTAGAGGTATTCTACCACGGCAGCCGTGTAGCCAGCCACCGCCGGCTGCAGACCCGGCAGCGTGATCCGCTGGTGAAGCGCGAGCATATGCCGCCGGAGCACCAGAAATATCTCACCTACAACGCTGACGAGTTCAGCCGCTGGGCGATGTCGGTCGGTCCTATGACCGAGAAGGTAGCCGAACACTTCCTGAAGTCCGGTAAGGCCGCCGAGCAGGGCTACAAGGCCTGCGCTGGTCTGACCAAACTGGAACAGCGGTACGGCAAACAGCGGCTGGAGGCAGCCTGCGGCAAAACTCTGGCGTACAGCACCACGCCCTCGCTGCGCACCATTGCCAGCATTCTGAAAAATGACCTGGACAAGCCGGACAAGGCCGAGAGCCAACTGTCGCAGCCCAAAGCCAATAGCTACGGCATTACCCGCGGCGCGGCCTACTTCCGGAAGGGAGGTGTTGGCGCCGGGAGATCACGACCATATTTTGTCGGGAGTATTTAACCAATTTTTGTCGGCGAACTCCCGAGCCAGTTGAATAAACAAAAAGAGTCCCAACCCAGCACTTATAAATTAGTTGTTCTTTCATTACTGTCAGCTCAACTGTAGATATCCTAACAGTTTCTTTCCGCGGAAACTTTCAACACGCAGCTTAAACACAGTGGCATCGTCGAAGATGCAGTCCAGCGTACACAGCAAAGTAGCGTCTTCCTCAAAATCCTCGTACCAGAGGGCCGGGTTCTTGTTGCTGGTGAAGATCATATTGAAACTGCCTTCTTTGTTGTAGCGCTGGTCAATCAGGTGAAAGAACAGCTCGGTATTCTCCTTGTCAAAGGCACGGTGGCCAATCTCGTTAATAATCAGGCAAGAAGGGGGCACAAGACCATTGAGGCAGGAATCGGTCTTTCCAGAACGTCTGGCTGCCGTGAATCGGTCCTGGAGTTCAGACGCCCCGATAGCCATTACCATTTTGCTCTTTCATCGCTATTTCTTTCCGCTGGGTTGTTACACTTTTCGGTGTACAGGATTTAAAAGAGCATCGGTAGTGGCTTTATCTTTTCCGACTAGGTGTGACTGAGAACTCCCGACACTTGAAGGTTAGTTTTGCCCGACCCGAATAGAGGTGACCGCTGATGCTGAACCAGGCAACGATGGATATGCTCACGGCAATGAAGATGACCGCTATGGCAGCGGAGTTCGCCAACCAGTTGAAAGACCCCACGTTCAATGAACTGGGCTTCGAGGAGCGCCTGGGCTTGCTGGTAAATGCGGAATGGAACCGACGCCAGAGCAACAAACTGAACAGATTTATCCGCAACGCGCGCTTCGCCGTGCCGTCTGCCACTGTAGAAGGCATTGAATACCACGAGGACCGAAAGCTGGACAAGGCACAGATGCTGCGGTTTGCCACCTGCCAGTACATTGACGAAGGCCACCACATTATCCTCAAGGGAGCCTCTGGCAACGGCAAGACTTACATCGCCTGTGCCCTGGGCAATGCCGCCTGCCGCCGTTTCAAGAAGGTGCAGTACATCCGTATGCCAGAGCTGCTGGACGAACTGAGCATTGCCCGCAGTGGTGGAACACTGAAAAAGGTGCTTGAATCGTACAAGAAGAAAGACCTGCTGATTCTGGACGAATGGCTGATTCGTCCGCTGTCCCCGCAAGAATCCTATGATATGCTGGAAATTGTGGAGGCGCGGTGCCACAAGTCTACGATCTTTTGCACGCAGTACGAATCTGAGGGTTGGTACACCAGGATTGATCCCAACCCGGAATCTGACAGCCCCGTTTCAGAAGCCATTATGGACCGCATTATCCACAACGCTTATGAGGTTCTGGTGGATGGCCGAGTCTCGATGCGGGAACGCAAGGGCTTGAAGGCCACTCGGGAAGGCGGTGGCCAGGATGTGTGACCGCCCATATCTTTGCGATGAGGAAAAATGTATGGTTTTAGAACTGGAACGGGCCTGCTACAACGAGATGGAGCGTGAGTCGATGGAATACTTTTACGCAGCTGAGAAAGAACTCCAACGACAGCGCGAGCGGATTCGACAGTTGGAGAACATCTTGACAGAGAACGGCATTCCTGTTCCTGAAGAAAGTTGACCTGAGCTCTGCTGGCTGGCTTAGCTGGCAGAGCTTTTGCATGTGCCACAGGGGGTGTCGTTTTAGAGCGATGAGGTGTCGCTGGTTCTCCGGCAGGGTGTCGCTAAAACTCCGGCGATGCAGGTGGGGCTTCAGTGCGTGAAAGTGGGGCTAAAACTCCGGCAAGGTGGTGCTAAAACTGCGTGCAGATGAGGCTGGGGTGGCGATTTTTGCAGCTGCGGATCGAACGGTACTTTGTGCCGGAGGAAGCCCTGCGGGAAGCCTTGCTGAACGCACTGTGCCACAAGCAGTATCAATCCGGCGTCCCCATTCAGATCAGCGTATATGAAGATAAGCTGTATATCGCCAACTGCGGATGTCTGCCGGAAAACTGGACGCTGGAAAACCTGATGAGCAAGCACGCTTCCAGCCCCTACAATCCCAACATTGCTCATGTGTTTTATCTGGCGGGTTTTATTGAAAGCTGGGGACGTGGCATTGAGAAAATCTGCTCTGCCTGTGAAAAGGACGGTGTGCCGTAGCCGGAATATACGATCAACCCCGGCGATATTATGATAAAATTCTCTGCGCCAGAGGATCGGGTCATCCGTTCTGTTACCGGCAGGGTGACAGAAAAGGTAACAGATAAAGTGACAGATACCTTGGACGAAACATCGCTCAAAATATTGAATCTTCTTGCGGTTGACCCGGCTTACACAACGACTTTTCTTGCTGAAAACCTGTCTTTGAGCCGGAAAACCGTATCTCTAAGATTGAAAATGCTCAAAGAGAATGGCTTGATTAAGCGCATCGGTTCCGACCGCAAAGGATACTGGAAGTTGCTGAAATAACGCAAAATGCCCTCACGGCAGGCTGACAAGGCTTGCTGTGAGGGCATTGCTGCTTATTCTGCGTACACAAGTTCATGCAGGACAATTTCTTCGGCCCGGCTGTGGATGCTATTTCTCCGGCGCACCCACTCCATCTGATCGTCGGCTTTCAGTGCTTCGGTCACGCCTTCCTGGCGCATCATGGCAGTCTCGATGATTTCCAGCCGGTTTTTGCAGGCGGCGTCGGTTTCCGCCAAATGGGGAAAGAGTTTTTCTGTAAGCAGCAGGGTACTGTAAAGGGCCGGACGGTACTCCTTCAGATAGGCACGACGCATCCGTCCATACTTGCCGATGTGATACTCCTTTGTGTCTGACAATACGAGGTTGGGAATCAAGTAGTCCCCGCATTGTGTGTAGGTCAGTTCCATAATGGCCTCCTTTGTGGGAATGTGTGGGGTTGACAGTTACGGTCAGGTTCAGGGGCATCCCTCCTTCATCACAACTGTCTTTTCATTCGCCACAAATGAGCCGCAGTCATGACGTAATTTTCGGTGGTGTAATCCACCCTTTATAAGTTACATCATGAGTTGGATTCAGTGCGTCCTCTTCCAGCAACTCCGCGTTTCCACTGATTACCGTCAGAGGTGTTTTCAGGTCGTGAGTCAGGGCAGCCAGCTCCAGACGGCGCTGCTGCTCCATCGCCCATTGATCTTTCAACGACTGGGCCAGACTCGCCCGCAGCTTATCCATAGCCGCCAGTGTATCTCCAAATTCCCGCACACGGGCCTGGCCGTTCAAGGGTTCATCCAGACGCTGCCGGGCGATGGTCTGCGCAGCGGAAGTGAGCAGATCTGCATCCCGCCGCAACAGTCCTGCAAAATGCCGGGTCAAAAGAGTCCCAGCTCCCAGGCAGCACACCAGCAGCACCAGGAGTGCACAGGTCTGAAACTCCGGCAATCTTTCCTGGAGCGTTTTCATTCCATAGGGCATGGAATAATCATACTGCACCACACAGAATCGATTTTCGGAAAGTTTGGCAATTCGATGATACTGCGTATAGAAGATTCCTTGACCAGTTGAATCCCCGGTCAGAGCGGATTTTGCATAAGCCAAGTGGCGCTCATTCATATTGCCAGCATCGATGAGCTGATGTCCGCCGTCAAAAATCGCCCATCGATAATAGTATGGAATGTCTTCCGGCGTCAGTGTTCCGGCAGTCAGGGAAGAAATCAGATTATCCACTCCATCAGCCGCTGTGCTGGCCGGATAGACAACCTTCATCTGCATTAAAATGGTCAGACCCATCCACCAGAGAATCGCCAACAGCAAAATGACTGCGCTTGTGGTAATGAGATAGCGCCAAAACAGAGTCGTCAGCCCAGCCGGGCGCTTTATTCTTTTTTCCATTTGTACCCAACTCCCCAGACTGTTTCAATCGGGCTTTCATTCAATGGGCGAAGTTTGGCCCGAATGTTCTTGATATGTTCGGTAATAGCCGAAGCGTCTGCCACGCCTTCGTATCCGAATGCTGCCTCGTAGAGTTGCTCCTTGGAAAAGGTCTGCCCCGGTCGCATGGCCAAATGCTCGCAGATGGTATATTCACTCCGGGTCAACTTGAGCGGTTTTCCCTGAAAATAAACCGCTTTCTCCCCCAGATCAAAGTCCAGGTTTCCCCGCCGCAAACGGGTGTGTGGGGTGCGCTGCTGCCGTCGCAAATGAGCAGCCACTCTGGCTCGCAGTTCCGCCAACCGGAAGGGCTTGGTCAGGTAATCATCTCCGCCGATTCCAAGGCCGGTGAGGACGTCTGTTTCCTCGGTTTTTGCTGTCAGGAAAAGGATGGGGCAATCGGCCAAATTCCGGATCCGGCGGCAAAGGGTAAAGCCATCCTCCCCCGGCATCATAACATCCAGCAGAATACAGTCTGCCCAGCGGCAGGCCGCCTGATCCACCTCGTTTCCCCTGAGATGGGCGGACACCTGGTGCCCGTCCCGTTCCAGAACTGTTTTCAACAGGGTACAAAGGTCCTTATCGTCGTCTACCACCAGAATATGTGCCATGTTTCTCTCCTCACTTCAGCCAGAGATACATCCCCCAGGACAGGGCATACAAAATGTACACATGGGCGGGATAAAAGACATAGAACAACGCCTTGTGTCCCCCACCGCGCTCCCCATTATACCGCAGCATCAGCGGTGCAGCCAGAATCCCGTAGATCTCATAGTATCGGGTGAAGAGATGCGTCCAAGTGAAGTCCGGCAGATAAGAAGCCATCAGACCCATATATATCACACCGTAAAGAATGTAGTAGACACAAAAGGCAGCCACCTGTACCTTTCGGTTCTTTCGGAACAGGTACAGCACCAGACCCATGGCCAGCACCGGCCAGCTACTGTCTCCGGTAACACCCCATATTGGAACGAAGGAATAGCACAGAAAGCCCAGCGGGGTACTCAATACCGGGAATTGAATCATCAGCAAGGAAGCCAGAAACGGCCAGGCCAGCGGAAACAGTACCGCCACAAGACCTGGAAACAGCTTTTTCTCAGCCAGCCAGTCAATTCCCTGCCAGATCACCATAAGAATCACAAAAGCAGTCATGATGCCATTGGTGGGATAAAAGCCATCCGGTCGCACAAACACTCCGCCATAAGCCATGAAAAAGAGCAAAGCGGACATAATGACCGAAATAATGTAGACCTTTGCAAAATAACGTTTCCGATTATGCGTGTGAGTAAACCCTTCCACAAGGCAAAACATAAACAAGGGCGTACCCAGTCGCCCCACCATGCTGAACCATTCAGGAATTTGGCCGGTAAAGCCAAAGAAATAGTGAATGTGATCCATCACCATGGTGACCAGAGCAATCCATTTGAGCCCTGTCTCCGTAATGCCTTTTGCTTGTATCTGTTTCAGTGTTGTTCCCATATCGCAGATGTCTCCTTTCTTGATGCTGCCATCGTAGCATCCAATTCTAAGGAAACAATAAGGGACCCACCGATTTTTGAACAGGTCCAGTAAAAACGGGCAGTGATAAAATCCCCCCTGGTGTAGGAAAATAAACTACATCAGGGGATATTGTCATGGAAAATGAAATCACACACACATTCAAGTGTTGTTAGCTGAGATCAAAGCTATGCTGGCAGAAGGGAAAATACAAAGAGAGATTGCGGAACACTTCGGTTTTAAAGATAAGCAGGTAGTAAAAGAGCTGCTCAAGCGTGAGAGACGAAAGGAACGCAAACTGGAAGCCGGGATTCAGGAGAAGAGTGTGCTTTTCTTAAAGCGAAGAGTTATGCAGATAAAGATTAACGTTTGCTAGACATGAGTTATTGCTCTAGTAATTAAGTCATTTCTTCTGGGAGTCTGAAGCAGTCAAAATATATATTTAATGTATTTGCAATACGATTGATTCCGCTTTAATATACCATTTCCTCCAAATAGGATATACCATATCAACAAAATAGATCACAAATCGTTGAAGAGTATTTTTATATATAGTGCTAGCCAACAGGCTAAACAGAAAAATCAAAATAGCGAGTAAAAATACCCATCCAACAACCAAATTGTATCCAAATTTATTGTAAACGTAATTCCACAAAAGCGGACGATAATAATATGCTAGCAAGTTGTTTTCATGTATAATATAAACAAGAAACGACATCCTAGAAATATTGTTTATTATATTATTTTCAAAGTGGATATTTTGAGATATATTAAATATGGATATGGCAAGTAAAATAGTAAAAGGGCTGCAATTTTTATTCCAATGCAATAATTTATCGTGGAGATAATAAAATCTCAATCCCAGGAAGTTAGTAAACAAAACAATACATATATGCCCTATCAAACCAGTTGCTGCAAAGAACAGATTGAGACTTACGTTTTTGGTCAATCTTGGAAGGTAAAATTTCAAATATGCAATAATAAAATAGATTGTAATCCACAGAATAAGATCGGTCTCAAAAAAAGAAGGGACAATATAGTTGCATCCTATATACAAAAAAGATAGCACAAATGTGCATCTAAACAAACTACTTTGATCGATTCGATATATGACTATATTAATAAACGGGTGCAGCGCATAGAAAATCAAATAACATGTTATATACCAGTTGTTTGAGAAAGTCGTTGGAAAAAATTGCTTTATTATCATTTCGATGCCCAGATTTCCATTTCGCATATCGTATACAATGATAAATAGTAAAACGGATATTACCCAAACATCTAAAATCATTTGTAGAATTTTCTTGTTACTGCTTCGTTTGCTTTCCAAAAGGAACCAAGCAGAGCAAACAAAAAATATAGAGTTTCCAAGGGGCCCAAAATTCCTTAGCAACGCTAATAATAAATATTGAATATTACTGGTTGCATTTGAGATATCAATTACATAGTCGCTATATGGAATATTGGGGTTATTTGTCCCTAGTGTTTGAATCACATGACTTATTATTATAAGAACAATAGATATTACTTTTATAAATTCAATGCTTGAATTCCGTTTTTTAACGTCACATGTTCTACTGTTCGATTGAACCATAAAATCTCTCCTAGTTATAAAAAGACTATTTTGCAACCAGTTTTTTCATTATAGTAATAATACATTTGTATAGATTTATAATGAACTTACAAAATAAACTTACTTCTTTGAGTGCTCTTTCAAACTACCGGGCATAAATAATCATATACAATAATTGACTTCACATTTTGCCTTTGGCATCTCCTGCAGTTCCACACCAGATCCACTATTCAGAACACCCCCCAAATTTTTAGGTCAGAAAGCAAGAAATATGCTAGAACCTTCCTGTGCTTCTCGTTGATCTGCTCCAGATATTCTTCGTTTTCCGCCTGCAGCTAAGCCAAAGACTGCTTGGTAGTCACCCATTCATCGTACAACCGACCAAGAATCTGCTGAAGCGTCATGAACACATCAGACCAGCAACAAGTATTTTGCAATTGGAGAGAATCTCTCAGCGATATCCTGATACTACGGCTCTTTTAATTTGCTTACATCATTGCTTAGATCGGGTGAAACTAACGCAAACAATGCCCAAAAACATCAGAGAGTGCCAGCCCCCCTCATGCTGGAAACCAGATATGTGCCCATGTTTTACATGAAGAGATCATATTGAGAGGCCTATGTCAGTAGGGTGCTTACGTTTAGAGAGGGCAAGCTAGTTTGCTTTGAAAGCTCATTGCGGCTTTTTTTCGCTTAAATATCCGACTGAAAACGGAAGTACTGTGCACACACTAGTAAGTACAAAAGTATCTTTCATAAATGGCGAGTGTTGTTCATGAACACATGAAACAAAAGTATAGCATCCCTACATAATGCTTACCCCTTTAAAACTTTCTCTCCCAATACTCCTTTGTCAAAGGATAATCAAGTAGCGATTTTTCAACAATTTATCACTGCACCCAAACGTTCTGCTTCAACCTCGATAACGGATACTTTATCGATAACTCACAGCAAGGGGCGCATAAATACTCTCGAGTTTTTTATGATATTGCTTTTAAAATTGCACTGTGTGCTCTGGCAAGTTCAAAAACACGTTATTGGGGGCATCCTTCTAGCACAAAGAGTAAAGTCTTTCTCCTTGTGCAGTTCAATGTCTTTAGCTGAACATCTTCAATGTTTACGCCACACCATCTTGTTGACCACGCCCACATAGCTCTGGATGATCTTAACCACCTTGGTGGACACATCCTCCACATAGTTGGGCACGGGGATGCCGATGTCACCGTTGTCGTTCATGGCCACGGCGGTTTCCACCGCCTGCTCCACGCCGCCGGCGGTGATGCCCGCTAGGATGAAGCAGCCCTTGTCCAGCGCCTCGGGGCGCTCGGTGGAGGTGCGGATGCACACCGCCGGGAAGGGCTTGCCGATGCTGGTGAAGAAGCTGGACTCCTCGGGCAGAGTGCCGGAGTCGCTCACCACGCAGTAGGCGTTCATCTGCAAATGGTTGTAGTCGTGGAAGCCCAGAGGCTCGTGCAGCCGCACCCGCTCGTCCAGCTTGAAGCCCATGGCGCCCAGCCGCTTGCGGCTGCGGGGATGGCAGGAGTAGAGAATGGGCATGTTGTATTTTTCCGCCAGCGCGTTGATGGAGGAGAACAGAGCCAAAAAGTTTTTCTCGGTGTCGATGTTCTCCTCCCGGTGGGCGCTCAGCAGCATGTATTTGTGGGGCTCCAGGCCCAGCCGCTCCAACACGTCGGAGGCTTCGATCTGGGCGAGATTGGCCCGCAGAACCTCGGCCATGGGGCTGCCGGTCACATAGGTGCGCTCCTTGGCGGTGCCCTCGGCGTTCAGGTAGCGGCGGGCATGTTCGGAGTAGCACAGGTTCACGTCCGCAATGTGGTCCACGATGCGGCGGTTGGTCTCCTCGGGCAGGCACTCGTCGAAGCACCGGTTGCCCGCTTCCATGTGGAAGATGGGAATGTGCAGCCGCTTGGCCGAAATGGCGGACAGGCAGCTGTTGGTGTCGCCCAGAATCAGCAGGGCGTCCGGCTTCAATTCCACCATCAGCTTGTAGCTTTTGGCGATGATGTTGCCGATGGTCTCGCCCAGGTCCGCGCCCACCGCGTTCAGGTAGTGGTCCGGTGCCCGCAGGCCCAGATCCTCAAAGAAAATGCCGTTCAGGGTGTAGTCGTAGTTCTGGCCGGTGTGCACCAGAATCTGGTCGAAGTATTTGTCGCATTTCTTGATCACGGCGGCAAGGCGGATAATCTCCGGCCGGGTGCCCACGATGGTCATCAGTTTCAATTTACTCATAGCTCACTCTTCCCTTTTCAGAGGATAGCTTCGATTTTCCACAACCATCCCCGCTTCAATCTTGGTATACTGCGGAATCTGATTTTCAGCTTTTACTGTAGCATTCAAACAGATGTGTACACCCTCTTCAATCACGCAATCATGATCTATCACGGCATTGCAGTTGATAATTGAACCGGCCTTTACGACAGTATTAGTGTTTACTATCGCCCCCGGAAGGACCACAACACCTTCCCCAATGTCCGCAGTTGGGCTCACATATGCCTTTTTGTGTACAAGTGTTGCAACCGAAAGATTGTTCTGCTGCAACTGATGAATCCATTGCAATCGCAACTCATTGTTTCCAAATGCCGGATAAAATGCTGTTCCTGCATCAGCAAATTCAAGATAATCTTTGCACTTTCCCAGTACTTTATAGACTTCGGTTCCGTCATCAAGAAAAGCCACTTCCAGATATAGGCCACTCTGTCTGGCAATATCTGCAACCACTTTGCCAAATCCACCTGCTCCTAAAATCAGTAAACGATCCATCCTTCTACTCCTCTATCAAACAGGCTCAAAGTAAGTATCCGGATGCTCAGGATCAAATGCTTCGTTCGCCCACATAACCGTCACCAGATCGTCCGTTTCCGAAAGATTGATGATGTTATGTGTATAGCCCGGCAGCATGTGCACCGCTTGGATATTCTCTCCAGACACCTTGAATTCCAGGACCTCGTCTGTATCCACCTTGCGCTGTTGAATCAAGGCAGTACCTGCAACCACAATGAAGAATTCCCACTTTGTGTTGTGCCAATGCTGGCCTTTCGTGATGCCGGGTTTCGAAATATTCACCGAGATCTGACCACAATTTGCAGTTTTCAGCAGCTCAGTAAAACTTCCCCGTTCATCACAATTCATTTTAAGGGAGAAGCAGGTCTTCTCTTTGGGCAGATAAGAGAGATAGGTGGAATACAGTTTCTTTGCGAACGAACCTGCAGGAATTTCAGGCAATTGCAGCGTCTTCGGCTGGTCACGGAAAGATTCCAGCAACTCCACAATCTGTCCCAGCGTTGCCTTATGGGTAGTCGGCACGAAGCAATATCTCCCCTGGTTATCCGCAACAGCTTCTAGGCCATTGTAGTTACACCGATGCTCCTTGCTTTCCAGTGCGTTCAGCATTTCCTCCACCAGATCATCGATGTACAGAAGCTCCAGTTCGGTCGACGGATCATTCACCTGAATCGGCAAATCATTGGCAATATTGTTGCAGAAAGTGGCCACTGCACTATTGTAGTTAGGACGACACCATTTACCAAAAAGATTTGGGAATCGATACACCAATACTTTTGCCCCATTGTCTTGAGCATAAGTAAAGAACAGCTCTTCCCCGGCCAACTTACTTTTCCCGTAATCCGACTGCCCATATCGGCCAATCAAAGTCGCTTGAATGGAACTTGACAGCATTACCGGACAGGTATTGTTGTGCTTTTTCAGTGTATCCAGAAGAACCGTAGCAAACCCGAAATTCCCCTGCATAAACTCGCTTTGATCTTTGGGGCGATTTACTCCCGCCAGGTTGAATACAAAATCAGCTTCCGCACAGAACTTGTCCAGCAGTGCAGGATCTGTATCCAGATCATACTCAAAGATCTCATTGATCGAGAGGTTCGGACGAGTCCGGTTCTTTCCCTGCGCAATGTTGCGCAGATTGTAAACAAGATTTTTGCCTACAAAACCACTCGCTCCGGTTACGAGGATATTCATTTCCCCGCCTCCCAGTTTTTCAAGGCTTCCTGAACGTAATCTGTGGTCAGAATCTTCTTTACAGTGCCTTCAACATCCAGTCGATTAGTGTTATGGCTGGTATATGCTTCGTCTGCCATAGTCTTCACTTGACCATTCACCACAAATTTATCGTAGTTCAGGTCACGGCTGTCCGCAGCAACACGATAGTATCCACCCATATCCTCGCTGCGCAGACGCTCTTCACAAGTCATAAGGGTTTCATAAAGTTTCTCTCCGTGACGCGTGCCAATAATATTGGTACCCGTATCGCCAAACAGCTGCTGTACTGCCTTTGCCAGGTCACCAATGGTGGAAGCATCTGCTTTCTGAATGAACAGATCGCCAGGATTTGCATGCTGGAATGCGAACATTACCAGATCCACAGCCTCATCCAGATTCATCAGGAAACGAGTCATGTGAGGATCAGTAATAGTGATGGGTTTTCCTGCCTTGATCTGATCGATGAACAGAGGAATCACGCTGCCCCGGCTGCACATCACATTGCCATAACGGGTGCAGCAGATGGTAGTATTGCCTCTCTCCGCTGCAACACGGGCATTGGCATAGATGACATGCTCCATCATCGCTTTGGAAATCCCCATAGCGTTAATCGGATAGGCAGCCTTATCAGTGGACAGGCACACCACTCGCTTCACGCCAGTCTCAATCGCAGCATGCAACACATTGTCCGTACCCATTACATTGGTGCGAACAGCTTCCATCGGGAAGAACTCACAGCTGGGTACCTGCTTCAGAGCCGCAGCATGGAAGATGTAGTCCACACCGTACATTGCATCACGGACAGACTGGGCATTACGCACGTCACCAATGAAGAAGCGAACTTTCCCAGCATGTTCAGGATGTTTGGCCTGAAGCTCGTGGCGCATATCGTCCTGCTTTTTCTCATCACGAGAGAAGATTCGGATCTCCTGCAGATCCGAATCCAGAAAGTGTTTCAGAACAGTGGAACCGAAAGAACCGGTACCACCGGTGATCATAAGAGTAGCGTTGTTAAATTTTGACATTTCTCTTCATCCCTCTTTTTTACTTTTTTTATCCGACAGTTTGACTGCTCTACCTACTAACCGACGAAACTCTGGTCTCCATCCAAAACATAGGAGCAAAGCAATATTGCATGAAAGGAAACTAACCGTTGCCTTCAAAAGAAAGCCAATGATCCCCGGGACCATAATCATCTGACAGAAAGATGCACTCACTGCTCCTAAAATAAGCATAAGAGCCATCCCCATCAAATATCGGACATAATATCTCCAGACAGGCCTATGCAATATGTTCTTATATACAATATACCCCTCTGGAATTTCACAGATGAGAATGCGGGAGATTACGGTTGCAATGTAAACGCCGAACAGACCACTTTTGAACGCCAACAAGATTGACAGCATGATGTTTCCAATTCCCCAAAAAAAGTAAGGCCATTTCATTTGATCAAACAGTCCGGATGTCACCCGAAAGGTATATACCGGAAGGTTTATGCCATTTACAAACGCAATCAGAACCAAAGCGATAACAATCTTTGCATCCACAGAATATTGATTTCCCAACCAAATCTCAATAAAAGGATTTAACACAGCTATCATACAAGCACAACAAACTGCGTATATCCAGTAAACCAGTATAAATAACTCATCAAAAACACTTTGCTTTTCACTCGTTTTGGCCGACACATTAAAATTTCCTAGACTTCCCGTCACACCTGCCAGAGCTCCCCATAGGATTGTAGACGCCGAATTGATGACCATCGTATAATTAGACACAATACCTACAGAAGTGAGTCCAATAATTTTTGCAATTACAATATTGTCTGTTCCGCTGCTGACCACACCTGCTACTTTTGAGATGGCCAGAGCCTTTACATCACTAAAAATCTTTTTTGTTTCACTTTTTTCAAGTGGTGGAAGTGAACCTCTTTGCTGTAACCATGGATAGGTGTGTTGTACGTAAACACTCAGAATCACATTGCTCAACCCTGTGCATAGAACCTGAATCAATAGGAACCCATAGTACGAACCGACCGATAATAGTACCCCAATCTGCAAAAGAATTTGGAAAATCTTTGCGCCCTGTTGGATATACAGTACAACATATTTTTTTTGATCCACAAGCAGGATGGATTGTTTGTAAGCCAACAGATAGGAGGATACATTGTTGAGCAAGAACAACCAGAAAATCACCTGAAAATTTTCTGGAATATTTGGCTTTTCTGCAACAAGATAGTCCAAAAAAAAGGACAAAATCAAACCTACAATAGTCACCAACGCAGCAATTCCGCGATATGCTAGCTTATACACCTGCATCAATTGCTGGAGCTTTTGCTGATTTCCCTCCTTTGCAGGCCGATACATGGCAAAAGACAGCGCTTCACCGATCCCCAACTCTGCAAAGGAAAGAATAGTCAATATATTGCTAAAAAGTCCGTTGATACCTAAATATTCGTTGGATAGGATACGAACAAATATACTTCTGGCCACAAAGTTCAGAATCAGTGTTACACTCTGGCAGAAAAATCCCGCAATTACATTTTTGATACTCTTTTTTGTTCGAGAACTTCCCATTGGCATCCCTCATTTTTTTATTATAGACACTATCGCCAGCAAAATATTGTATAACGGCCTACAATAATAGTAAAGCGTGAGTCGCAACTTTTGTTGAACTGAAAGCCCCTTCTGCTTCCAAACAGCTTTTCGGTATTCCGATAGAAACTCCATCGCCATATTAAGTTTTTCCTGATCCGTTTTCATCCCGCTTTTAATATAAGAATTGTAGGTCCCTAGAGCAAATTTTAAAGCATTGCAGAGACAGGTGTCCTCCACTTCCTGATAGTGTTTTTTCGCATAAACATAATGCTGATACATTCCCCAAAAAATATCAGCCGATTTGCTCCAGGAATGGCTAAGCGATGTCCCCTGTTCATTCATCCGATAATTATAAAATGGTTGCTTCAAAAAGCCCACTTTACCATTGGATGCCGCAAAAGGAAGCCAAGAAATAGCCAAGTCCTCATATTTCATTGCTTCTGGAAAGCGTAATTTTTCCCAGCATGCACGCTTATAAATTTTCATCCACGGCTGTCCCCCAATGGCATCCATTAGTGTCAACTTTTCGATTTCTCTTGCCGTTTTGATAGTGCGGTCAGGAAAATATTCAAATCTTCTTTCTCGACAATCTGTACCACGGATAATTTTTGCCGTACAGAAAACAATATCTAACTTCGCCTCATTTGCAAATTCTAACATGGATGTATAGGTTTCCGGCTCGATCCAGTCATCGCTGTCCACAAAGGCGATCCAGTCACCGGTACACTGCTCTAATGCTGCATTACGTGCCGCCCCCTGTCCCTTGTTTTTTTGATGAATCACATGAATCCGCGAATCTAATTCCGCATACATGTCACATATATCTGGACATTTATCTGGAGAACCATCATCCACCAACCATATTTCCAAGTTTTTATATGTTTGATTTATCACTGAACGCACACATTGATCAAGATACTCTTCCACTTTATAAACTGGAATTATCACGGATATTTTCTTCACTAGCGTATCCTCTTTCTAGAATTGAACTTTGCTTTCAAAAGTGCTTAGTTTCTCAATACTCAAGAAGAATCTTCAAATTACTTTATTTATTCGATTTTGCTGCCTGGACCAATCGCCACGGTTTCCTGATTTCCACTCAACAAATGTTTAGCTAACGCCACAAAATTAGCAGCTGCATTCTTAGCAGACCATGTATCGTGAACTGTATGATAGGCGTTATGCCCAAGTCTTTCTCTTAATTGCATCGAATCCATCAAACGTTTCGTTTGCAAAAAGAGCATTTCTTCATCACCATTGTGATACATTAATCCATTTTGTTCATCTTGCAGTAAAAAACCAACAGAACCAATTTCATCATTTGCGACAACTGCACAGCCACTGTTCATGCTTTCATTAAGCACAGCACCCCATCCTTCTTTTTTGTCACTGGTAAACAAAAAGATAGACGCCCTTTCCATATAGGCTCGTACTTCTTCGGCCGGCACTGATCCGTTAAAAGTAATCTTATCTGCCACATCTAATTCATATTGATATTGCTCTAAAAATGAACGCATTTCGCCATCACCTACAACATTTAGGTGAAAAGAATATCCTTGTCTTTTCAATTTACTTGCTAAACGGAGAGCTTTCTCTGGATGCTTAAGGGGAATCAATCTTCCCACCCATAGGATATTTATTTCGATATTCGATTTTGATTCAATCAGCTTTTGAATATCGTATTCTTTTGCTTCAGGAAAATACCCCCAGCGATAGCACTTATTTTTATAGCATCCCATTTTATAAAAATCACTGGCAGTATATGAACTAGCACATAACATATAAAGTGGTTTACTTTGAAATCTTCCATGGTGCAACCATGTTCCGCCTAATACACGAATAAAATTTGTAATTTTAATTCCGTCTTTATACGGTCGTTCACTATACTTAAATGTGATTTTATTTTTCTTCAATCTGGGAATAATGTATTCATCCGGTGCACTACCTATAATAACGATATCACTTTCAAACGCTAACTCATGCGCTTTTTGACAAAGTCTCTTACTTTCATAAGCTTTTACCTCAAATGAGTATTCTTTCACCACCTTCCAGCCCATATTTGTTCTTTCAGCATCCATTGGTACCGTTGAAATAAAATGATAGTTACTCCCTAAAATTTTATGCATTTCCAAACAAAATGGTATTTGATGATGATTCAAAAAATTTGATATAAATGTTATTTTCATCTATCAATCCTCCCAAAACGGAATATATGGAGATACGTTTAAGTATCCGCTTCCCGTATTTATGTTGAAAAATATAAAGCAGCATACAACCAAAGCCGATGTTATGCAGAATCTTAATTTCCAATCATCTTTACAAATATCGGCTATTGTCTGTGGAAGCACTAGACAAATAAAAAACATGAAATAGTACCCTACACGTGCTACACTGGAATGGTATAATCCAAGCCCCTGAACCAAAGCACCAATTAACAAATAATTCCGATATGCATTATATTCATTTGTATATTTCATGAATAATTCTGCAGCAATCCACACCAACGAATACATCAAAAACGCTTCATAAGCTCCTGTATTTTCTGCCTGATAATCCGTTTGTTTATAAATGGTTACCATAAGGGCAACCACCATATTCCCAAAAAGGATCTCAAATATAAACACTGGAAACATAAAGATCACCGTGTTTTTAGGGAACTTCCAATAATATAGTGGATATACAATCAAAAAGACCAACACGGATGTGTGAAATAGACTCGCAACACCAATAATTACGCAAAACGGAATCCATTCTTTTTTTTCTACAAAGTCATATGAAAATAAAGCAATAGAAAATGCTATCATTTGTCTCAGACCCGAAAAAGAGAAGGTAAACAATCCAAATGTTAGATAGATAACAATGCTGATTGCTGGAAATTTAGAGTGTTTTCGTATAAACATAAACACTGAACTTTGACAGATAGTCGCAACTATTCCAAGAAACAGCTGTTGCGAAACTCCTATCATATATAAAACTTTGCAAAAGACTCGATAGCCGATTTCAAAGTTAAATACAGGTGAAAACCAAGGCAACTGTCCACTCAATTCATATCCCGGAATATACATTCCTAAATCGATCCCTACAGTATTCTTTCTAAACGATTGCAAAAGGATTGTAAGGATGCATACAGCTACTACAAAGATATCATCTCTATTTTTCCTGTTTTTGATAGCACCAATCGTCATTAACCTCAGAAATCCAACACTTATAATCAATCCGTAATATGGCCCCATATTATATCCTTTCGCTATTAATGAGTGATTGGTAAACTTCAAGGTAATTTTTTGTCATATTTTCACAAGAAAATATATTTTTGGAATCATATGATATTTTTTCTTTATCTACCGATTCTTCAGCTGTCACCTCTATCATTTTTTTCAACTGCTCTAACTTTCCAAACGGAACCATCTTTACATATTCAATTGGAAAATCCGATTCTTCAAACCCATTATGAAAGTCGAAACAAACTATTGGCGTTCCACAACATAATGACTCTACACAAGTCGTAGGCAAACATTCTCTACTACTTGTAATCGTCATAACATCTGCTATCATATATAAAGTCGCTAGCTCTTCCTGATTTCTAGCTCTTCCCCAATAGATTCCATTAAAATCATCTGGCGGGGGGCTATCATTCCCATCTACTACAATCAAACAGTATTTGTCCTGATTTAGTTTTTGTGATAATTCCGTAATGTATCTCCCACCTTTTATAGGATTATTGTAATCGGCCGTAACATGTAAAACAATTTTCTTTTCTCCAATTTTAATTTTTTCCTTTAATTTATATGCTTTTTGCATATCATAAGAAAAAATAGTAGTATCAATCCCGTTAAAAATTGTTCTCATGTTATACTGTTCTAAAATTCTTGACTTCTGCGCACGTATATAAACCCATTTTGAAACAGGACATAACACCAATTCTTCAAATCCTTCAAATGACTCTTTCATTTTGTTCCAATTATATGCAACCGGAGCAAACAATAAAGATTTTAATGCTTTCTTTTTATTTGGACATTTCTTGCACCCTTTTTCCCACTGATTGCATTCAAATGCATAACTACAATTACCAGTATACATAAATTCTGCATGAAGTGTAATGACTGTTGGTATTTTTGCCTGCTTCAAATAATCCAATAGTTGATAGATGTCCACAAAAAAACCATTAATGCACTGCAGATGAACAATATCTGGAGTTTCATTTTTTAATACAGCAATTAAATTTCTTGTGCCGATAGGGGATACGGCGTAAGGTCTTCCTGTAAATCTAGAGATAAGATTCCAACTTTTTGCTTCCACCTCACTACATGTCTTAACAACATCACTTTGCGTACTATTTTGTCGTCTTCCATACAAAACAATGCTCTCAAATCCGTTTTCTTTCAAAGCATTATGTAAGTCTCTAGTAATCTTTCCAGTACTTCCATAATTATAGGTGCAATTAATTTGAACTATCTTCATTTACAGCCTCTTCTATAGCTCTTATAAAAATCTCTTGATTAATTCTGTAGGTATGATTTCTTTCAACAATGTGTTTGGCATTGTTGATTTTCTCGGATCTTTTCTTTGCATCATTCACAGCCTGTTTTAATACAGTTTTTAGCTCTCTGTGATTAGTACACACAAAAGCACAATCATTTTCTTTCAAATATATTGTTTCCGCAAGCTGTTCTGGGGCAAATAACAGAAATGGTGTTCCAGAGGCAAGCGCATCTGGAATTTTTGTAGAAAACGCTGCCTTCAAATTATTTTGATAAAAGGGTTCAAATGACTCTATGTGCAGCACTAAATGGGCTGTAGCCTGTTGCCTCAGAATTTCTTCATATGGAGCAAAACCTTTTAAGTGTATATTGGAATATTTTCCCAATTCATGATTTATTTCTTCCAAAAACTCCCCATAAACCTCTATGTAGCAAGAAGGTGAAACTTTTCTAACTTCTTCTGCCACCTTTATCAGTGACTGATATCGTCCAAGGCCCAAATTCCCTGCATAAACGATTTTTTGAGGGTTTCTTTCATCTGCAGGCACATCGATGTGATTAGCTGCATTCATTACAACTTCCGTTTTTCTTCGAAATTCTTTTCGATATAAATTTGCTAAATATGGTGTATTACAAACACAACACGCTGTAACAGTGAAGAGTTTTTTCAATGTCTTCTTATATTTCCATTTAAACATATCAAAAAAAACGTCTTTTTTGATAGAATTCAGATGATTATACTCTTTAAAATAATAATCTTCTGTCGTAAAAAGAACAACTTTAATTCCATTCTTTTTTGCAAGTTTATATGCTAAATTCAAAGTAAATGAACAGTCTCCTAATTGTACCACAATTACATCCGGACTGAAATGATCTAGAATTGATCTCACATCTACTTTCCAAATAGCTTGTTGCCATACTACTTCTCTCATTAAACTAACAAATGATGTACGTTTAATTAATATATCTGATTTTACTTTCTCAGCAGTTTCCGTATCAACTTCCAGCTTTCGTGGAGTACATTTAGTTTGGAAGATGCTCTTTAATGCCATTTTATCTGAAATTGCATAACTATCCATAATATATTTAGAACTCACAGCATTTCCATTGACACAGATTTGTACCAGAAGATCTTTTGAAATATTTTCTACCAAACACCCAAGTGTTCTTCCGTTAGAATCCGACTCAACAAGAGCATTATTAGAAATAATTAGAATTTTTTTATTATTCAAAATATCTTTTACTCCTCTTAAAACACTTTCATTTTTCAAGACAACTTATGAATCTGTCAACTTTATTCACTTGTACTACAATCCACAAAATCAGTTTGAAGTAATAGTTATGCAGTCCAGTTTTAATCAATCTCTAAAATACAAATCCCGTGTGTATACCTTTTTCAGCACATCTTCAATCTCCTGATTGAAGCGGTTAGCCAGGATTACATCGCTCTTCTGTTTGAATTCGTTCAGATCGTGAATCACTGTACAGTCCGCAAAGGAATCCTCTTGCAGAGTCGGCTCATAAATCACAACCTCCACACCCTGCTCCTTCACCAGGCGCATCACGTCCTGGATGCTGCTGGCCCGGAAGTTATCGCTGTTCGATTTCATGGTCAGGCGGTAAACGCCCACCACCTTCGGCTCATAGCTCAAAATCTGGTTTGCAATGAATTCCTTACGGGTTCCGTTCGATTCCACAATGGCACGAATCAGATTCTGCGGCACATCCTGATAATTCGCCAGCAGCTGCTTGGTATCTTTGGGCAGGCAGTATCCGCCATAACCAAAGCTGGGGTTATTGTAATAATCACCGATTCGTGGATCATAACCGATTCCTTCGATGATCTGCCTGGTGTTCAGTCCGCGCACCTCCGCATAGGTGTCTAACTCATTGAAATAAGCCACACGCAGTGCCAAGTATGTATTTGCAAACAGCTTGATTGCCTCGGCTTCGGTCAGATCCGTAATCAAGGTGGGGATTTCTTCTTTCAGTGCACCTGCTTTCAGCAGCTCCGCAAACTGCATCGCTTTCTCTTTCAGACGCGCATCCTGTGCCGGAGCGCCTACCACAATGCGGCTGGGATACAAATTATCGTAAAGAGCCTTGCTCTCACGCAAAAACTCGGGACTGAAAATGATGTTTTCGCATGCAAATCTCTGCCGGATATTTTTGGTGTATCCTACCGGGATGGTGGATTTGATCACCATGATTGCATCCGGTGCAATCGCCATTACCTGTTTGATTACCGACTCTACCGCCGAGGTATCAAAGTAATTCAAATTGGGGTCGTAGTTTGTGGGAGCCGCAATAACGACAAAATCCGCACCACTGTATGCCTTTTCGGCATCCAGTGTTGCGATCAGGTTTAATTGTTTGGTCTGCAAATATTCCTCGATCTCGTTATCCTGAATCGGGGAAATTTTATTGTTGATTTTTTCCACTTTTTCGGGAATGATATCCACTGCCCACACTTCGTTATGCTGCGCCAGCAGAACAGCCAGCGACAGCCCTACATATCCGGTACCCGCAACCGCGATTTTCATTGTTATTTATCCCTCTCTTACACTTTTTCTCGTTTTAGTCCGATTCCTGTTCCTTTTACAAAGGCCCAGCAAAACAGCGCAAATCCTGCTTTCCAAAGCGGAAGTTCTTCTACCTGGCGATACAGCATCCAATGATATTTAGCCAGTGCAATTTTATTGGCGGAAATAGAGTTCTTTCGTACACGGTAGCGCATCATTACATCCGGCATTCCCATAACTACATCCGTATGTTTCAGAAGTTTCAGCCATAGTGCAAAATCATTCCTCTTTTTTATATCAGGTACTCGAATATCGCCTAGCAAATTTCGATCATACATGACAGTAGAGTTTCCAATCGGATCACTTAGAAAAAGCATTTTATTGTAATCAGTGCGCTTCGGAGGAATCATCACTTCATGAAGCGAATCTCCTGTCTCATCCATTTTTTCATAGCCTGTGGCTGAAAAAACAGCATTGTTCTTTTTCATGAAATCCAACTGCTTTTCAAGCTTATCCTCAGTCCACAAATCATCACTGTCCAAGAACGCTATATAATCGCCTGTTGCATGATCCAAGCCAGTGTTTCGCGCAATTGCCGCACCACCGTTCTTTTTCTGTAGGACATAACAAATACGCTCATCGTTTTGCTGCTCTTCTTCCACAATCTCTTTAGTGTTATCTGTGGAGCAATCATCCACAATGATCAATTCCCAATCCTTGTGTGTCTGATTCTGCACGCACTGGATGGACTCCAGAATATATTTTCCGCAATTATAGGTCGGCATAATAATTGAAACTTTTTGACCCATGATACAATCTCGATTCCTCTCCGTTTATTTTCACATCGCCCGGCGCTGCTGACGCAACACCTGAGATTCCTCCTGGAACTGTGTGAATTCACACTGCTCCTTTTTCTCCTGAATCAGCTGCTCCTGTTGGTGATGCATCTCATCCCGATGATGGTGTGCAGTTACACCTTCTTTGATGTCCTGGCGGCCCAGCACCTTCAGTACACTGTCGAAAAACACTTTCGCATCGAAGGCCATGCTCACATTTTTTAAGTACTCCCGATCGTAGAATACTTTGTCGTAGTCGTTCAGCAGATCGCGTCCATTGATCTGTGCCCAACCGGTGATCCCCGGCTTCAGCTGATCTACGCCATAGTACCGGCGCAGGAAGTGCACACTGCGCTCTTGGCGAATCAACGGGCGGGGGCCGATCAGGCTCATGTCTCCCACCAGCACATTGAATAGCTGCGGAAGTTCATCGATGCTGGTATCCCGCAGGAATCGGCCCAGTTTGGAAATATAGCTGTCTGCATTCTGCAGATTTCCCGTAGAAGAGTACTTCGGGGCAGTGCTCTTCATTGTTCGAAACTTCACGATATAAAACACATGACTGTCCTGCCCCACTCGCTTCTGCCGAAAAAACACCGGTTCATTGGGACTGCTCAGTTTCTGCAATACTGCCACAAACAGAAACGGGATTGCCAGTACTACAAGTGCCATGCCAGAAACAATCATATCGAATATCCGCTTCATTTTCAGATATCTCCGCTGTTCCGAAGTCAGCGGAATACGGTGTTCCCGCATGATTCCTCTCATGGTTTTTGTTCTCAACTCTGTCTCCATCCTTCTGCTCCCCTTATGCGTATTTCAAATTCCCAATCGCTGTAATTTTTCCCGTTTCTCTGTGGGCAAAGGTTTTTTCGCCCCGGGCTGCAGGGCTCTCCTCTGCTCATAAATCCATCGGCCCAGCCAGATGCCGTCTCTGGTCTTGTATTTTGCAGGAATGTTCAGATTCCCATGCTCTTCCAGATATTCCTGCGCCAGTTCGTAGCGGTGCTGCCAGGAATCCTCTTTCTGCCAGATCATTCCGATTCTTTCCAGCATCTTCACCCGATCTGCATCCAGATGCTTTCCGCTTTCCGGCGGTTGCAGGTAAGCGTACCGCTGGCGGGCAACCCATTTGCCCAGAGCCAGTCCCTCACTGTTCTGGTAGGTGGGCGGCACGTTCAGATCCCCATGGATTTTGAAGTACTGCTCTGCTGCCAGATACCCCTGCATCCACTGATTATCCTTGCAATTGCCCCAGTACATTCCAATAGAATCCAGCCGGGCAATCTGCTCCTGACTCAACGGTTTCCGATTGAATTTTCCTTCCCGGGCCTGACGCAATGCTCGAATCCAGTTTCCCAGTGCAAATCCGTCCGGCGATTTGTAATCCACCGGTACGATTAAATTGCCATGCTCGTTGTAATATTCCGTCGCTCTGCAGTAGTTCTTCTCCCACTGCAGGCTGGGGGCATCCCAAACCATACCAATGGCATCCAACCGAGCGATTCGTTCCCTGTTCAGGATGCTTGCATGTTCGCCGTTTACCCGGCGCTGGCGCAGATTGTAAATCCAATTACCCAGTGCAAAGCCATCCGGTGCTTTATACCGGGCCGGAACAAGCAGATCGCCAAACTCCTCATAATAGGCTTTGGCGTGTTCAAACCCGTTTTCCCAGGCGCTTTCCAGCTGGTTTTCCCACACCATTCCGATGCTGTTCAGCCGTTCGATCTGTCCGGGAGTGAGTGTTCCACTGCGATTGCCTGCATACACCGACCGCTGTACACCGATCCAGTATCCCAGTGAAAGCCCTCCCGGCGTTTTATACCGTTTGGGAACCTTGAGATTCCCATATTCCGCTGCATACTCCTTGGCCGCAGCAAAGTACTGTTCCCAGGTTCCGCTCAGGCTGTTGCGCAGCGTTTCAAACAGAGTGCGACAGTCCTGTACCTGCTCCACTACCTGGAAGCGTTCGGTGACGATTTTCTCGCCTTCGCCCACCGCATACATGTGCTGCACGGCGGTGGCCATCTCCTCCTTGAGGGTATCAATGCTGCACAGTCCCTCGAAGTTATTCACTACATCCAGAATCAGGGGCACCACACTGTCACCTGCGGTCAGGGCACGGCCGATCTGTTGCTTGTAGATGATCGGGCTGATCGTGGGTCGGAACAGGATTACTCCTGAGATTCCATCCACATGCACACCCTCATTGAGCATGTCAATGCAGAAGAGCAGCTTCAGGGCACTGCTGGAATCCGCCTTGAATTCCGCAAACGCCTTGCTGGTACCCGGATCTTCGGAATAGGCCATGTAGAAATGGATGTCCGGATTCACTCCGGCAAACCAGCTGCGGGACTGTTCCATCATTTCGCGCATGTGCTCCATGCCGGAGCAGAACACGATGTATTTGCCGCTTTTGCTCGTCATGTGGCGGGCAAACACCTGCTCCAGACCATCCGCCTGCTCCAGCGCCCGGCGTAGGGCATCCAGATATTTCTGGTTCACATCCCGCAGCGCAGCCGGCCGCATGGTGCGCACCTGCTTCTGGTATCGTTCCAGCTCGTTCTGGTATTTGAACACGGTGGTCACATACTTCGGAGCAGGCAAAACTCCCCGGACGATCGCCTCACCCAGGGAAAGTTCACTTGCGATATGGCCTTCGAACAACTCTTCTGCCATATCGCGCATATTATCCAGATATCTCACGTTGGTTGCGGAAAGCCCCAGCAGCTTTGCCCCGGGATTGGCTGCAATGGTACGTTGTACCGCATTGCCCCACTGCTCTGCGCCGCACCGATGGAACTCATCCAGAATGATGTAATCCGCATTCACGGCCAATTCTTCCTCGCTGAGGAGCAGCAGTTTGGCATAGGTGCGGAAAGTTACATTGGACAGCTTGTCCGGCCCGCCGCAGCGTGCCAGACTTTCCATCTGAGTTGCATAAATATACTCGCTGGGACCAAGCCAGAGAATTCTCTTTTCCTCCTGATCCAGAGCGAGTTGAAATGCAATGAAGCTTTTTCCGGTTCCGGTGGGGTGGACGATGGCTGCTTTTCCTTCGCGTTCCAGCATGTCGACGGCGGAACGATACGCCTTTTGGTTGTGCTCAAACAATTTCACCGCCACATGCATCGCCTCCCTCTCCGCGGTTTACAACGTAAGAAGCAATATGTTTTGTCTTTTGGGACAGAAATTCGGGCAAATGACTGAATTCTTTCGAGAAGCATCGAATAGCATTGAAAAAAACTGCAAAATAGGTTATGATTAAAATAATCTTGTGTACCTTGTTCTAAATGCATTAATCTTTTATCTAAAAATTCGATACAGAATGCTTCTTCTGTCATATAAAAAAGCCCGCCACATTTCACTCCCAAAATGTGGCGGGCTTTTTCCTTCGTTTTTATTCGTTTTTTACCCTTTCATACAGCTTTTTTGCAGGGCAAAAAGGCCATCCGACTTCGGCGGATGGCCTTCGTTTTGTTCGGCTTTCCCTTACATTATAATATAAGGCGCAGTTTTTCGATCTGGCGGAGGTGCTCTTCCCCGCTGGTTCTTGTATAAATACGAGTTGTGTTGATGCTGCTGTGCCCCAGCAGACTTGCCAGATGTTCCAGATCCTGCTGACACTGGTAGAAACAGCGAGCAAACAGATGCCTCAGATTATGCGGAAAGACCTTTCGGGCAGAGACCTGCGCCTTTCTGCACAGAGCCTTCATCATCGCCCAGATATTACTGCGATTCACCGGTTTGCCTGAACGGGTTACAAAGATGCTTCCATGTGCAATTCCCCGTTCTCTGCAGTAGTGCAGGAGTTTTTCACACAGCCGCCGGGGCAGCAGGATGGTACGATATTTCCCCTTATTACAGATATCCGCCCGCCCCCTTTGCACTGTTTTCACCGTGATGAACCGCAGCTCGCTTACACGAATCCCGGTGGAACAAATAGTTTCCAGCAGATGAAACAAGCGCAGATCTCCTTTCCGGCGGGCGGCATGCAGAAGCCGGTAATATTCCTGACGGCTCAATTCCCGGCGCGGCTCCGCATAATGTCTGCGCTGCACCCGGACCGGACGCACCCGGCACTCCTGCCAGCCCATAAAATCGAAAAAGCCGTTTAGCGCTGCCAGTGCTACATTCACACTGGCCGGCGAATACCGCTCCATCAGCCATTGCTTGTAGCATACCGTTATTTCCTTTGTTACTGTTCTTCCTCCCACCCATTGCGCAAACGTGTGAAGCTGCTGCTGGTATCGATCAATCGTTTCTTTGGCCCGTTCTTTTTCAAACAACTCTTTGGAAAAGCCAATGACAGCCATTTCCTCTATGATATGTTCCATGAAATGGTATCACCTCCGCTTTCACTATAGCATACGGTGTTACCGACAATGATATTTTTGCGGATCGACTATATTATCGAGCTATGCAATTGATCATTTCAAGAAATTACCGAAAATTCGCTCCATTACTCTCCCTCGTATCCGTTGGCCGCTGTTCCGTACCAGGAAAGTCGTTGTCCACATTCTTTACAAAAATTGCAGTATTCGAACTCAATTGCCTGTCTGCACCGGGGACATCGATATCGTTCCATCCTTATGGAGTACTCCCGAACAGTCATCGGTATTCGATATTGGATGCACTCACAGAACACTTTTGCTTCGAACATCGTTATCTGGTAATGCATCCTTCGCATTGCAAGAAAACTCACAATTTTCTTATGTATATTCCTATATCTGTGAATTTTCTGTCCTGTCTCCATGATAAATGTTGCTGCCACGCCTTATTCAAAACATTCCTAGTTATAGTTATGTTCTCATAACTCTCCTATACTTTTTCTATGTGTGACAAGTCAGAAATCTTGACATTTCTTTTGTTCATAAATCAAAAACTATCTTTTCCCGAACCAAGTCAGCTAATTTTTATACATCCATGCACCATCACCATTAGTGCTACTTACATATCTTACTGATGCATTCTGCATTTCAACAAAAGCTGTTACCCTTAAATAAAAGGGGGATGGTTATGGATTCATTAAAAACTGTAGATTATACACTCATCGCCAAAAGGCTCAAAGAAATGCGTTTACAACGCCATCTGCGGCAGAAAGATGTTGCAGAAATCATGAAGATGACGGAGAACTATATCAGCCGGTTGGAGTCAGGAACAGTTCCCATCCTTCTGGAAAACCTATATTCATTTGCCTCCATTTATCACTGCTCTGTTATCGATTTCCTTCGCCCGGAAGTGGAAAACCCTGACGATTATCTTCTTGCTGCAATTAATCAGTTAGCTGAACAAGCGACTTCCAAACAGCGAGAACAGATTTTCAAGATCATGCAGGTGCTTTTAGACGATAATACAACCCACTAAGTAAGGCTACTCTCTTCGTCTGCTGAACCATCCATAATAGATTCTGTCATCGCCAGCCTTTCACGACTTTCGCTTTGTCAGTATATTGCTTTGCTTCTGTAGACAAGATGGAAAATCCCTACACAGGAGGCGTACATGTGAGACAATATATTACCGATGCTGTTCTCCTGCTTGATGACATTTGCCAACAGGATTACAAAGTCTTTTACAACAAGGCCTTTCAAATGACCCACGATCCGGAAGAATCCAGAGACATCGTGCAGGCTGCCTTTGAAAACACCTTGAAAATCATCCAGAAAGGGAAAACCATTCTCTCTACACGGGAGGATATCTCCCGCTACTTAATGCGCATTACCATCAATCTGGGAAAAACCTATTATAAAAAGAAATATCACCCGAATTTTCAGGTAGACAGCGTCGAGGACATGGAGCAGGCCTTTGATGCTTTGGCGCGCGAGAATTCACTTTTTGATTTTGATGACAAATATCGCGTGGTCGATTTGTGGGATTTGATTGAAAAAAGCTCCGCCAGACTTCCCAGACGCTCCAAAGAATACTTTATGTGGCGTCTTTATTATGGACTGGACGACAACGAGATTGCAGTAATCATGGGAGTCAAGCGTGCCAGTCTGTGTGTGTTGAAAAACCGCACTTTAAATCATCTGCGCAACGAAATGAAAAAATGCCTGGGGGGTGACTGATGTGGCCACAAAGAAAGAACTTCTAGAAAAGCTGGACAAGATTGACGATGAAGAACTTGCACACATGCTGGCTCTGGTCGCCTATCGGGAAAGCCAGGAGGAGCTGGATCAGTTGATTCAGTCGGAAGAGTATACTCCGCCAGATGAGATAGAAATGCGTGCTTTTCAGGAAAAATTCCACAAAGACAGTCAGCGAGCGTTGCATCGGTCCAAGAGCCGGGTAATACGGTGGGCGTGTGGGATTGCGGCAGCTGCTGTGTTTGCTTTTGCTGTACCCATATCGGCGGATAATGTTACTATTTTCGAACTAGTCGCACGGGTGTTTACAGACTACAGCGATATTTCTACCTTGGATGGGTATACGTTCGAAAAACCGGAAGAATGGGACTGTGAATACTATCCCACGTGGATACCGAGCACATTTCATTATAGTGGAGTTGGTTTTCGAGAATCATTACAATATCTCCGCTTTGAGTCATCCTCCGGCGAATTTTTGTTTGCCTATACAACTGATTGGACATTCAGTTATGGAGCTGTTGAAGAATCAACCGCTTCAAGCGCTATTGTATTGCACGAGGAAAGCGTTCCTGTTTACACCAGTCAGGATGGTGCGGTTAAAACCATATATCTACATGTAGGGAATGGAGTAATTATCATAAATGGAAAAATCACGCACGAACAAATTGTGAAAATCGCGCAAAATATTTCAAATTTATGACTTGATGTTATATGTTTTTATTTTTGCACTTATATATTATCAGAAAGCTAATTTTCCAAACTGATAGTTACTGGAGGTATCAACATGACAAAGAAAACCACTTTCCGAAGCATTAGTTTTCTACTTATTTGTATTTTGATGTTTAGCAATATGTGTGCTCCGGTTTTTGCATCGGATGAATGGCAAACTGATTTTAAGTTACCAAAATGGACCTACATCGTGTATGTGGGTGGTGGAGTATTGCAAACTACCGATTCTAAGGGACGGCACAGGGTTGGTGGCGATGTACTTGTGAGTGGCGGAGATAATATCGTCAATCTTGAAGCCACTGTTCAACGCTATAACGGTGGTTGGTATAATACCAGCTATAAATGGTCAGCCAGCGGTAAGGGAGATGCTGGAGTTTCAGAATATGTTTACTTAAATACAGGAACCTATCGCATGAGACTCGTCATTGAAGTATATTCTCCTTCGGGAGTGCTTTTGGAGGAAGAAACCTTGTACACCGGCGAAACGATCATTTAAATGTATATCTGAAAAAGCAATATTGGCAAAATATAAAGTAACTATTATTTTCAAAAGTTTTATTGATTTGCTGAAGTTCTAGTCCGGACTGACTACAAGAATCGGGCAGGTTTTGCACTGCATTGACTGTCCTGCGGTGGAAAAGTTCCAGTGTGTCCCATAAATAGGATCATCTATCCGCATTGCCTATTTCTGGCGGAGCCATACCGGATGCCAGAATACAACTTGGCGGACTGTTTTGCGTATCCTCCTTCCGCGTTGTAAGTACAATCCTGTGCAGCGATCGCCCCTCTGGATCATAGATGTATTGGATGGTTTGGTTGTGTGCAAACACTTCGCCAACGGAAAGGTACCGCTCCATTGGGGCTTCGGCCGATTGTTCCCAGTCACCTTCGGACACCAGAAAACTGTATTCCGGAAAATCAATATCCAGAGAGAGCCCATCTTCTGTTTCAAAAACATGAAGGTGGGCATCTTTCCATGAAAACAAAGTTTGAATCACCCAATGCAGCTGCATCAAAGAATAATGGCTTGGAATCCGTATTCGTCTGAAACAGGATGTGCCTACCAATTTTATATCCAGTATGGCCATCTTTCTGGAGATCACCGATTGCCCCGGATAGTGTTCAACGAAACTTTCCCGAAGCTTTTCCCGTGGATCTACATATTCCCCGTCGATTTTGACCAGATCCTCATTCAACGCCTGCACCAGATGGGATTGAAATTGTCTCACCGGAATGAATACTTCCGAAAAGAAGGAAACCTGCTCGCAAAAGTAGTTGAGATGTGCAACTGTATCGCGGTGCCGTGGGGTAGTATAGGAGATACGTCCACATTCCTGCAGATAGCGTTCAATGATCGCAGTGCTGATTCCATGTGCTTCCAGCATATCGCATGAATGATGTGGTCTATCTCCCGAATATGCCTGGAAGTCATGCCGTACAGTACAAATCCACATCGGGATTCATCATGCAGCACAACAATCGTCCTTCTTCGATTTACAATCATAATTGAAGAACTCCAGGTGTAAAACGGATCCACATCTTGATCTGCCTGAATAATGTCTTTTTTCAAAAACTCTTGCAATTTTTTTGTACATCCGATCTGCATTTTCCTTTTCCACCTACTTTTTGTGTAATTATTCCTTTATCATAGCAAATCCAATTCCTGTAAACCACGAATTCACAGATAAAAAAGCAACCTTTTCCATTACTTTTTCTTCTTGCTCCGTTTTCAGTTTTGACCACAATGAAGGTCTATGAGGATACAGCGCAGAAGCAGGATCGTATATGGTATGGCTATCAGCCGCAACAGTTCTTCACGGATGTGTCGGCCAGATGGATGTGTCACCATTTTAAACTTCGGACATATTGGGTTGAAAAGGAATCGACCGGTAAATCTGGTACACACGGCCTGTAATTTGGTACACATCGGGGGGCTGAAACGGGCTGCAAATTCTTACCAATCCGGGATATTTCCGCTGTTCGTTTTCTGCAAACTATAGCAAACAGCACATCCCCCTCTGTCAAAAGTAGTGGGAAATGTGAATTGGACCGGCAAAAGCATTGACGGAATGATCGTGGTCACCAATGCTGATCGGGCATTGGAAGAATGCCTTATTTTCGACGGCCGGAGTCTAGATTGATTGTAATTGATTGTATATGATCGTAATTTCACGTCGCCAACTGGCATGAAAAAA
>NZ_JAPNNW010000011.1:0-108096 GCF_027853465.1 Allofournierella sp. CML151
GGCAGCTCTGGTTTCAGAGCTGCCTTTTTGTTTCAAAAGGCCTGGAGAGCGCTTTTACAAAGCGGCGGGATCGTCTTAACAGAACCTTTATACGGTGCATGAAACGCTAAGACCAATTTCACAAAGAAGTTGGTAAAATGATTTTGCAAAAACGAAAACAGGAGGATACCGTTATGATGGATCTTATTATGATCGCGGTTTTAGCGGGCTCTGTGGGTCTCATTTATTTGCTGATTGGCTGGTGCCAGAAGCAGGTAGACCGGAGCGAGTAAGGAGGAGTGAAGCCATGATTGTTCTTGGTGTAGTTGTTGTGTTCCTGGGTTGCTATTTGGTCTATGCTCTGGTACACCCGGAAAATTTTTAATACTTGCAGGAGGAATTGAGTATGCTGCAAATCATCTTGACCATTATCCTTTATTTGATAATGGTAGTTCCGGTGGGTACTTATGTCTATCATATTGCAGCCGGGAAACACACCTTTGCCGATCCGGTGTTTGACCGTGTGGACAGCGTTATCTTCAAAATTAGCGGCGTAGATCCCGCCAGCGGGATGAACTGGAAACGCTATGCGGCAGCACTGGTGGGAACCAATGCTGTGATGATCCTTCTGGGATATATTGTTCTCCGCATTCAGAGTATTCCGCTGTTCAACCCCAATGGAATCGGGGGAATGGAGGAGTCGCTTTCGTTCAATACCATCATCAGCTTTATGACCAATACCAACCTGCAGCACTATTCCGGTGAATCCGGTTTGTCGTACCTGTCGCAGATGCTGGTGATCATCTTCATGATGTTTGTTTCCGCTGCCACCGGTTACGCGGCCTGCATCGCGTTCATCCGTGGTCTGGCTGGGAAATCCAAGGACAATGTGGGAAACTTTTTTGTGGACCTGGTGCGAATCATCACCCGTGTGCTGCTGCCGTTTTCCATCGTTGGAGGACTTTTGCTGGTATGGCAGGGCGTTCCTCAGAATTTCTCCGGCAATGTTGTCGTGGATACCATTGAAGGAACCAAACAGGTCATTGCCATGGGCCCCGTTGCTGCCTTGGAGATCATCAAGCATTTGGGAACCAATGGCGGTGGTTTCCTGGGCGCCAACTCCAGTACACCCATTGAGAACCCGACAATCCTTTCCAACCTGATTGAACTGTATTCGATGATGCTGCTTCCCGGTGCCTGTGTAATCACCTTCGGCAAAATGGTTCGTGACCGCAAGAAGCTGAAGGAACAGCCGGAAAAGACCGCACATAAGAGCCTGAGCGTTTGGGTGTATGGACGGGAAGGCCGCAGCATCTTTGCTGCCATGGGGATTCTTTTTGTGATTGGTTTAAGCGTGTGTTTCTGGGCGGAATCGCAGGGTAATCCCGCTCTGGCAGATGTAGGCTTGAGCCAGTCCATGGGAAGCATGGAAGGGAAGGAAGTGCGCTTTGGCATTGCGCAGTCCGCCTTGTTTACCACGACGACCACGTCGTTCACCACCGGCACGGTAAACAACATGCATGACACGCTCACCCCTCTGGGCGGTATGATCCCGATGCTGCACATGATGCTGAATGTGGTGTTTGGCGGTAAGGGCGTCGGCCTGATGAACATGATTCTGTATGCGATTCTGGCCGTGTTTATCTGTGGCCTGATGATCGGCCGGACTCCGGAATATCTGGGCAAAAAGATCGAGGGCCGTGAGATGAAGCTCACCGCTCTGTGCATCATCATTCATCCGCTGCTGATCCTTGCATTTTCTGCACTGGCGGTGGGAACACAGGCGGGCCAGGCGGGCATCACAAACCCTGGATTCCACGGGCTTTCACAGGTGCTGTACGAATATGCTTCCTCTGCCGCAAACAACGGCTCCGGTTTTGAAGGCCTAGCGGATAACACCCTGTTTTGGAATATCACGACCGGTCTTGCAATGTTCTTCGGCAGGTATCTGTCCATCGTAATCCAACTGGCGATTGCGGGCTCTCTGATGAAAAAGCGGTTTGTCAATGAATCCGCCGGTACGCTGCACACCGATACGATGAGCTTTGCAGTGATTCTGGTGTTTGTGGTCTATATCTTTGCAGCGCTCACATTTTTCCCGGTGCTTGCACTTGGCCCCATTGCGGAGCATCTGACCCTTTGGGCGTAAGGAGGAACCCCTATGAGCAAAAAAAATCAGAAGCTGGTCACGCCGGATATATTCCGGCAGGCGCTGATCGGCTCCTTTGTAAAATTGAATCCCGTATACATGATGAAAAATCCTGTCATGTTCGTGGTAGAGGTCGGCTGTTTTATTACACTGCTGCTGTCCTTCTTCCCGGGGCTGTTCGGAGATGTAAGCACTGGCACAAACCTGCGGCTGTATAATATCATCGTTTGCGTGGTGCTGTTTATCACGGTTCTGTTTGCAAACTTCGCCGAGTCTGTTGCCGAAGGCCGGGGCAAGGCACAGGCCGCAAGTTTGAAGAAGACGCAGAAGGATACAAAAGCCCGGCTGCTGCTGCCGGATGGCACCGAAAAAGAGGTGCTGTCCAGCGAGCTGAAAAAGGGCGATGTGGTCATGGTCTGCGCCGGTGAAGTGATTCCCGGCGATGGCGAAGTGATTGAAGGCATTGCATCGGTGGACGAATCCGCAATCACCGGCGAATCTGCGCCTGTAGTTCGGGAGTCTGGCGGCGACTTCTGCTCGGTGACCGGCGGCACGACTGTTGTATCGGACTGGCTGAAGATCCGCATCACTTCGGATGCCGGCAACAGTTTTCTGGATCGTATGATCGCACTGGTGGAAGGAGCTTCCCGTAAAAAGACCCCCAACGAGATTGCGCTGAATACGCTGCTGGTTTCCCTGACGATCATTTTCCTGATCGTTATTGTTACGCTTTATCCCATCGGCATTTATTCCGGCGTTCAGCTGCAGACTTCTACTCTGATCGCGCTGGCGGTTTGCCTGATTCCCACCACGATCGGTGGTTTGCTCTCCGCCATTGGCATCGCGGGTATGGACCGCGTTACCCGGTTCAATGTGATCGCCATGTCCGGTAAGGCGGTGGAAGCCTGCGGCGATGTGGACACCATGATTCTGGACAAAACCGGTACCATTACTTATGGCAACCGTCTGGCCGCCGATTTCTTCCCGGTAGGCAGTGCGAACCGCAGTAATCTGATCCGCTGCGCAGCACTGACCAGTCTGCATGACGATACTCCGGAAGGCAAGTCCACGTTGGAACTGGCGCGTCACCTGGGAGATGACAGCCAGGAGACCAGCGGCTCGGAGTTCATCGAGTTTACAGCCCAGACACGGATGAGCGGCGTTGATCTGCCGAATGGTACGAAGGTGCGCAAAGGCGCGGCAGAAGCAATCGAGAAGTATGTGAAAGCGCTGGGCGGCACGATTCCTTCGGACCTGCATGAGCAGGTGGATAAGATTTCCAGCCTGGGTGGTACGCCGCTGACGGTATGTGAGAATGACCGTATTCTGGGCGTGATTTATCTGAAAGATACGGTAAAACCCGGCATGGTAGAACGCTTTGAGCGGCTGCGTGCGATTGGTATCAAAACCATTATGTGCACCGGTGATAATCCACTTACCGCGGCTACCATTGCAAAAGAAGCAGGTGTTGACGGCTTCATTGCCGAGTGCAAACCTGAGGATAAGATCGATGTGATCAAAAAGGAGCAGGCGGAAGGCAAGATCGTCGCCATGACCGGCGACGGCACCAACGATGCTCCCGCGCTGGCGCAGGCAAATGTGGGCCTGGCCATGAATTCCGGTACAACCGCGGCCAAGGAAGCTGCCAACATGGTGGACCTTGACAGCGACCCGACCAAAATTCTGGAAGTGGTTGAAATCGGCAAGCAGCTGCTGATCACTCGCGGCAGCCTGACCACCTTCTCGATTGCGAACGATATTGCCAAATACTTTGCGATTATCCCTGCGATGTTCATGATTTCCATCCCTCAGCTGAAGGTGCTGAATATCATGAATCTGGCTACACCGAACAGTGCGATTCTGTCTGCATTGATTTTCAATGCAATCATTATCCCTTGCCTGATTCCTCTGGCGATGAAGGGTGTAAAGTACCGGCCCATGTCTTCCGGCAAAATGTTGGCCCGGAACATGCTGATCTACGGTTTGGGCGGTGTTGTTACGCCTTTTGTGGGAATTAAAATCATCGATACCTTGATTGCCCCTCTGCTCAACGCCATCGGCCTTGGGCTCTAAGAAAGGATGCGAACCCCTATGAAAGAATTTTTACACGGCACACGTCAGGCGGTTAGTGTGACAGTTGTTTTGATGCTTATCTGTGGCCTGCTTTTTCCCTGCCTGCTCACCGGTTTGTCCTCGGTGCTCTTTCCGCACCAGGCGGGCGGCAGCCTGATTAGCGTAAACGGAACGGCGGTTGGTGCGGAACATGTGGGCCAGGAATTCACGCAGGACTGCTATATGTGGAGCCGTCCGTCTGCCTACCACTACAATGTTTATACCGAGAGCGAAGACGGCAGGAAATACTATAACGACGGCACAGAATTCGGCGGCCTTGCTTCCGGCTCCAACAACTACGCCCCTTCCAATCCGGCGCTTGTTGAGCGCGTGGAAGCTGACATGGAGGCATTTCTGGCAAAAAATCCTGACGTTGAGCGGGAAGATATCCCAACCGACCTTCTCACGGCATCCGGCTCCGGTCTGGATCCACACATTTCTCCCGAATCCGCTCAGATTCAGCTTCCCCGCATTGCACAGGCCTCTGGCTTGAGCGAGGAAAGCCTGCAGGAGATTGTGAATCGCAATACAACGGGAAAACTGCTTGGCGTGTTCGGTGAGGAAACGGTGAATGTGCTGAAGGTAAACATTGAAATCGCGCAGGCCATGGGAACTCTGTAAAAAGGAAGGAGCGGCCCATTATGATGGAGATGCATGCGTTCCAGAACGCGAAACAGCTTGAGATTCCATCCCTAGTTGGGCCTGAAAAGCCCGCTGCACAAGAGCTTCTTGCGTTTTTGTTTGACATGACCGCATGGACAAAGGCCAGCCCGCAGATCGTTTTTGGCGGGCAGGGAGAAAGCAATGTGCTCTATGCGCTGTTTCGCGGCGTTGCATTTGTCGAGCTGGATTTTTGGCAGGTATTTGGCCCGGAACTGGCGGTGCTGATGCCGCGATGGAAAATAGATGCATTTACCAATGTCGATTCAACCCAGGAAAGCGTATGGCTTGCCCTGGAACGACAAGGTGAAGTGTTGTATGGTGTGCAGAAGACGCTTTCCGGTCGAGCATCGGAAACGATGCAGTCGCTATGTCTGAGGATTGTCTGCGAATCGCCAGACCAGGCCAGGACATTAAGAAGTTTGTTTCAATCAACGGATTGGAACAATGGGATTGCAGCGCTGGAATGGGAGCATCATGCGTTTTTGGAACAGGAGAAGATCCCAACCATTTGGCAAAATTGCTGCTTCTGTTATGGCGGCATACTGGAGATGCTGAAATATTCCGATTGTGTCCAGGCGCTTGATTTTCAGCAGAAGAAAACACTGTGGTCAGGTTTTTTGAGAGATCGGTTTGATTATGCGGAATTTGAGTGGGTTTATCAACTGATTTGTCAGAATCGCCTGAACGACCGTGTTGAATGGGAGCTTTCTCTGCACGCAGCATTGCAGGATCAGGGGTACACAGTTGATTTTGCTGAATCCGAGTTTAAACTGTATAATGGTCAAAAAAGACCTTGTTACTTCAATTTCGACAGCCATCAGTATGCGCAGCGTGCGCTGCTGAAAATTATTTTCCGCTTAATTTTTAAAAGAAACAGCAAAGGGGGACGCATGAGATACATGCGTCCCTTCAAGCTGTGTAAAAGTAGGAATAAAAATCGTGGCCCGATTCTGTTGCATGCAAATTAAGGAATAAAGAAACACGGCAGCAAGACCTTAATTTCCGCCAGGAGCTGTTGGAAAGACGAAATAAAAACGCCTGAATCATTCACACTGGATAGAATGTGCTGGCGTGGACGATAACGCAAAATGTAAGCTCTCTGAGTAAACGATAGCGGTATGCTCAGAACAAAAGAGGGCCGGCGGGGTTATACACCCGCTGGCCCTCTTTATGCTGCTTGCATCGTCCTTTCGATTTGTGAACAGTGTATTCTTTGAATCAGTAACTCGTACACCAAAAGTCCTGCAGGGATGTGTAACGGTCATGAATCAGAAGGTGATTCTGATCCGGACCAATACCACACAAAAGCTTTGCTCGTTCCATCATCGAAAGAGGAGGAAGACCTTGTGCTGCTCGATAGCCAATAAGCTCGCAGGGAGTACCGCTCCGGAACACAAAAACACCTGCCGGCTTATCCGCGAAACCGTGCCAATCCAGCGCCGGGCTATCCGGTGTATCACGGATTCCTTGCTGGAAGAAATCCAGATCCGCTGCATCAGCGGAATCTTCTTCAGCAGGCATTTCCTTTTCCGCTTCGAAATCCCACAAGCCCATTGCATCCATTTCATCAAGTTCATACAGGAATTCCTCATCCGGAACAGAACGGATCCCGCAGACCAGTCCTTCTTCCTCATCAGGAGCTTCTACATCCTCCCATTCAGGCGAATCTGCCCAATCCTCTGTTACTTTTCCATTCTCAGCATGCGCACTCATGTTGATGCCCAGCAAATATTCCACTGCGCTCATGTCAATTGTGAGCCGCGGATACATTGCGGCCACCTTATACAACCAGTGCAGCGGAGGGGCATTGAGGGTTTGAAATTCAAATACAACAGACTCGCATCCTTCTGTCCACTCCATATCCTGCAATGTTACATCGTCCAGCACATCTCCATAACAGCCCCAGCATTCGTAAGGGTCTTCATCCACATCACAAGGCACAAGTGCTTCCAATGTAAAGCAAAGCTTCGGAGACTGTTTCTGCCCATTGGTCCGGTGTTTCAGCGTGGCATAAATGAATGTTTTCAGCTCTTCGCTGGGACCAGACACTTTCATCGAGACACTGCATTTGTTTGCCATTGTTTTTTACTCCTTTTCTTTTTAAAAATCATATAAAAAAGCCATTCCATGACAGTCCGGCAATGCCGGCGCAATCACAGAATGGCTTTTTATCATAATATTGCAAGCTCCAAAGGGCGCACTTAGAGCGGGTAGTTTCGTTGCTCAAAATTCGCGTTGGATTCCTGCTTACCTGTATTATATGAATTGCATCTGCAGATATCAATCTTCTGAAAAATTCTAGAAGATATCATGTGCAGCTGCATCAATCCGCTTGCGGAGAATTTCTTGAACCTCCTGCATCAGCAGCAGTCCTGTGGAAAACCCGTATTGAAATGCATCGCTGCATTCCGTATCGCAGATAATCAGTGTCTGTTCCAGCATCTGGTCCACCAGTGCCATATCCTCCTCGCTCAGATTGTTCCGCAGGTCTTTCAGGAGCTGTTCAATCTCCTTGCCCGCCTGTTTGTGCCGACCGTTTCCTTCCATGTTGTTTTCACAGGGAAGCAACTCTCCCCGGTAGATTGCATCCAATACCATGCGGATTTCCTCCTTTATCACAGAAGCTGCTTTTCTTTGTGGGTGGCCAGCGAGAAGTTGTAGGGCGCACTGGGCCGTCCGTCCGGGAAATTGGGCGTGGGCAGGGTGTTCAGAATGCGCACCATCTCCTGCAGTCTGTCAGAATAGCCGTTTGTCAGCAGGATTCCCCGGGTGGGCTGAATTCCTTCCAGAACCAGACCGTCCCAGTACATCCGCAACTGGTACAGATCCTTCGGCTCTGCCTTTCGAGTCTTCAGCTCATAGATATCGCATTTTCCGTTTTCACCTTTGTCCACCACATCCACGCGGGTACCGGTGGGCCAGACACAAATTTCGCTGGTTACCTCATCCTCCGGGTTTGCTGCCTTGAGAATTTTCATCCACTTCTTTTTCAGTTCATCTTCGCTAAATGTGGCGGCGTTTTTCTGCGGCGGGAACTCGGCCAGCGCTTCAAAGACCTTGTCCCAGTCCGGGTCGTTGCGGTCGATACCGGTCTTGTTGTTCAGGGTGGCAAGAACACCACGGGGCAGCTCCGGCAGGATCAGCTCGCCCACAAAATCGTTGTAGCTGTTGTGCCGGGAAATGGGCGTGCCGTCTTCCTTGTGCCAGATTTCGCCCAGCTGAGCAGTGGCAATCACCCGCTTGCCCAGCCGGATATCGATGCCCTGCGTGGGCTGGGTTCCCTGATAGTAATACCGGGACTTGCCGCCCAGTACCAGATGATCCCGCTTGGATTTATCGAGGGTACCGTGGACGTAAATCACCGGTACAATCTGGCCACCCAGTTCCACTTCCAGCTTTTCGGTGCGGGCCATCATCATGGGAACCTGGATGGGCGGAACCAGCATGCTGCTCTGGCCTACCGTTACCGCGATCTTGGCGCTGGGCTCCAGCGTGACCGGATCCAGTTCCAGGTAGCCCCGGTAGGCAACGCCCAGATGCTCGATCAGCCACAGCCGGAGAGTGGCCAGATCGCTGAGCTTCCGGTTGCCCTGCCGCTGCAGGGTGCGGGCAATAGCCATCGGCACCCGCACATAGATAACCGTGGAGGGATCAGGCCACTGAAGATTCAGGCCCTCGGGCAGCTGAAGATTGTTTTCCTCGGTTACGGTCATCTTCAGGTCAAAGGGGCCGCTCACTTTGTAATAAGGGCCGGGCTGACTGCGGGTGTAGATGCACCAGTCACCGGTGCCGCCGGACAGACAGGCCAGCGCATTGTTGAGACCATATCCGTGCTCATTCAGGCGGCTGTTGGTCAGCGGAGCACTGCCCAGCTGAAGCGCATTGGTGAGTGCGGCAAGATCCATGCCGCAGCCCCAGTCGGCCACTGCCAGGTGAATATAGTTCTTGTCCGCATCAGGGGCCAGCGCCACACAGATCCGGGCTTTTTCACCTGCCAGTGCGGCGGCAAGAGCATCATCGCACCCCTCGAGGATACCCTGATGGAAGAGCATTCCCTGACGGGCCAGCCCGACAAAAGCCTTGCGGGTGATGTTGATGGCGATTTCGTGGCTCTCGTTGGTGCAAGCGGTGATGTTGTTCATGTTCTGGTTGTTCATATTGAATCCTCTCTTTCTTATTTATAAGGAATGTGGTTGGTTGACTGCCCTTTCCCGGCTTGTTTTGTTGCAGCCGGCATGTTATGATGAGAGGGCAGAATGGACTTATTTAACAGTGGGTTGGTTTTGCATTTGCCGTGTCTGAGTTGCCGCTCAGATACGGCTTTTTTGTTAGAAGGGCAGGGGACTTTATCACGGCCAGCAGGCAGGGACAATGGCCGAACTGCCTGCTTCGGTGATCCGGGATGTTGTCCACCTCATAGATGAAGTGGGTGCGGATGTGTTTCATGTTGATACCTCACGTTATTTTGATTAGCAAGAGCGTGTCTCCTGTCTATGGTTAAATTATAACATACTGGTACCACCATGTATATTCGCTGATTCCACAAATAATACTGGTACCACTATGCGGGCATTTGTGCATATTGCATACTGGTACCATCAAAAACGGTGTGTTATACTTAATTAAATATATTTTTAGAAAAGGAAGTGATTATCTGTGGGGAAAACCTCTGCTGAAGTAAAGGATCGCTATAACAAAAAAGCATACGATGATGTCCGGGTTCGGGTGAAGAAAGGGCAGAAAGAAATCATTCAGAAGCGGGCAGAACAGCTGAACAAGAGTGTGAACGGCTATATTACGGACCTGATTGAAGAGGATCTGGCCGGCAGCGATTTGCTGGAAGAGTAAATCGAAAAAGCACAGCCATACATATTAATAAAAAACCAGGCACAGAGTCACCTGTTGAGGTGAATCTCTGCGCCTGGTTTTCTGTTTTTATGATGCCGTGATCTGAACGGCGTTTTCACGAACCTGATTGATTGTTTCCAGCAAGGAGGTTCTGGTTTTTGCGTCAAACAGCTTGATGAAGCTGACCGGCTTGTCAAAGGGCGGCCTTGTCAGCTCTGCCACATTCTCCATGTATCCGTTCAGTTCAATGTGATGGATGATTTTGTTTACAAACGCAATCTGCTGCTGATTCAACGACTGGTCATTGATGAAGGAGGAAAACGCCTGCATTGCCGCTTCATGGTCCAGCTTGGCGATTTTACGAATCAGCAAACCGAAGGGCGTATCACCAAACTCGCGGGCATAGTCTTCTTTGCTGCCCAGCTCACTGGTCAATATCCGCTCCAGCTCCTGATAATCGCCCAGCGTCAACGGAATGTTGTGCGTCAGCTTGTGAATTGCCAGCGTGTCGCCATGCTCGTTGACATACCGGTTGACCTTTAACCGGTAATCCTCGAAGTCATAGGCGGCGTCCAACTGGATGCCCTCCTGACTGTCGATGATCGGGTCGGTCAGTTTGGTGACAATGCGCTTTTGTTCTCCGCCACCCTCGTCCAAAAAGCGAATCAACTCCCGTAGCTCTTCCCGGACCCGCTCAAACAACAGCACATCGCCGGCATCCCAGAACCCATCGGTCTGGATTTCTCGCAGCAGCGGCAGTTTTTCCTGAATCTGCGGAATGCTGGCTTTGCGTTCCAGCAGGGAAGCGGTGTCACACAGCTGCTTTTTGGCATACTTGAACGCGGGCATCTGTTCGATGTGCGCCAGTATCAGGCCATACATGAAGTTGTCAAACCGTTTTGCAAACTCGTCCGCTTCTTCAGAGCGCACCAGCGGTGCAATCTGCGTCAGAAGTTCGCCCTTGTCGCCCTCGCTGATGGACACAAGCGATTCCGGTTTTTTGTATTTCTCCACCGACTTCATCCGCAGTTTTACCGCAATCAGATCGGGGCTGAGGGCCAGAATCTGCCGGTGACAGGTGTTGACAATCTCCTTACGCCATGCCTGATAATCCTCCCCTGAAAAGGCGCTTTCCTGCAGCGCCATGGCGATTTTGATTTGCTTGCCGAAGATGTTTTCCGACAGCGTTTTGGTTTCTCTGGTTTCGTAGCCTTCTTTGTGTTGCCGGAAGTATTCAAAGTTGCCGCAGTAGTCAAAAATCAGAAAGCGCCGCTTGTCAGTATAGGTTCCGTCGATCTGGTCCACGCAGGCCAGCCCTTTGCACAGCCGGGTGCCGCGGCCAATCATTTGCCAGAACTTTGCCTTTGACCGAACCTTTTTGAAAAACACCAGATTGACGCATTCCGGCACGTCGATGCCGGTGTCCATCATGTCCACCGATACGGCGATGTGCGGTTCTTTTTCCGGCTGCTTGAAATCGTCGATGATGGTCTGAGCATAGGCATCGTCGCAAATCACCCGCTGGGCAAAGCTGCCCCGGTACTGGGGGTACAGCTTATTGAACCGCTCCAGAATAAACTCCGCGTGTCGCTTGTTCTGGGCAAACAGGATGGTTTTCCCCAGACGGTCGCCGCCCGCCACCTTGATGCCCCGGTCCATCAGGTCCTGCAGCACGATGTCCACGGTGGTTTCGTTGAACACAAATTTATTGAGAGCAGCGGAGGGGATAAAGTCCGGCAGCTGACCGTCCTCGATGAAATCATCCTCATATCGCTCTTTGTCCTCTTCGGACAAATCATCGTAGGAGATGCCTTCCTCCAGAAAACGGGTCTTGACCTCGTAGTTGTAATAGGGCACCAACACATGGTCCTGCTGCACTGCCGTTTCATAATCATAAGCATAGGTGGGCACACCGTGTTCCATATCGAAAAAATCGTAGGTGTTCCGATCCACATCGGTTTTCGGCGTGGCGGTCAGGCCCACCATGAAGGCGTCAAAATATTCAAAGATGGCCCGGTACTTTTTGAAGATGCTCCGGTGGCTTTCGTCAATAATAATCAGGTCGAAGTGCGCCGGAGTAAACAGCTGCCGCCCGTCCTTGGATTTGGTATCGTCAATGGCGTTGAGGATGGTGGGGTAGGTGGAGAACACAATGCGGGCGTTCCGGTCATCCTTGTTAGAGCAGAGGTTGCACAGGGACATATCCGGCAGATAGTTCTTGAAATCGTCCTTTGCCTGTTTCACCAGCGCAGTGCGGTCGGCCAGAAACAGAATATTGGTTACCCATTTGCCGCGGCTGAGCACATCGGTCAGGCTGGACGCGGTTCTGGTCTTGCCGGTGCCGGTGGCCATCACTAGAAGGTGCTTGCGGAATCCCATGGTCATCTGTTCGCACACCGCCCGGATGGCTTCTTTCTGGTAATACCGGTCGGTGATTTTGTCATCAATGGAAACGCCCATTAAATCCATCCGCTCGGTGCGGCGGTTCATCAGCTTTTGCAGGTCGTCCTTGCTGTAAATGCCGCTGACCTTCCGCTGCGGGGCGGTCCGGTCGTCCCAGAAATAGGTTTCAAAGCCGTTGGTGGTGAACATCATGGGGCGGCGGCCAAATTTCCGTTCCAGACAATCCGCATACAAAACCGCCTGCTTGCGCCCGATGTTGGGGTCCTTGCTGGTGCGCTTGGCTTCCACCACCGCCAGGGGCAGGCCGTCCTTTCCAAACAACACATAGTCGCAGAAGCCCGGCTGACCGGGTACTCCGGCCATATCCTCCACGCGATACTCCTCCTGCACGTCCGCATCCGGGCCGGTGAACTTCCAGCCCATCAACTTCAGATCCACGTCGATGTAGATTTTGCGGGTCTTGAATTCCGAGAGGTCCTCCGGCTGGAAGGTGCGTTCCTTCTGGTGTTGCTCCTTTTCGGCGGTGTACCGGGCGGACATCTGCTCGATTTGCTTGCGCAGCGCCTCGATCTCCGCGTCTTTCTGGTCCAGCAGGCTTTCCTGTTCCTTGATTTTTCGGGTGTCCACCGCCACCTTTGCGGTGGGGACAAGGTTCTCGTCAAAGGTGCGCTCCTGATAGTCCGCGCCATAGCAATAGTCAATCCACTGCACAAACTCAAACAGACCGCGCAGGGAAGCAAGCGCATCGCTCGGCTGAACGCTGCGCTCAGTATGTACCGCCAGATTGCCCAATTTGATGATAAACGGCATCTTGCCCCAGGTGTCGGAATCCACAGCGAAGCGGAAGGTCGGCTCGTGAATGAGGGATTGCAGATTGTCCTTGTAGGGCATTTTCATGGACTTGTCCGCCGCATAGACCCACTTCACCGCCAGCTCCAGCGCCTTGCGGCAGCCCACCGCACACATGGCCGGGGCAGAAGAATAGATTTTCTCGGCTTCCATGCAGGCGGGGGCGAAGAGGAAGTATTCTGGTCTTAACTGAAGAAAGGAGAAATTGAACATAAAACACCTCAAACTCAAAAATGAATTTGAACAGTATTTACGGGTGATGGGGGCACACAAACTCTGCAAAAAGATTTTCCAAAATCTGTTATCCTTATATAACCCTCAATGACTTTTGTTTCTTTGTACCCATTTGATACTGCAAGAGACTGCTTATTCTTTGAAGCAATATACTCATTTTTCTTTAATACACCATACTCGAATTCTGCCTGTAAGTGTTGGCCCACAATGGATTTTTCTAACAATCCAAGTCTAGCCAAATTATCAAAATACTGATTGGTGTTATAAGGATATTCGCAATGAGTAAATACCCCTACATCAGAAAAAAACTTTACAGCATCTATTCCGTATCCGTTCCCACTTTCGTAACGCAATGTAATAGTTGGAATAGCTTCGTAGGACATTAAGTGCCTAAGTATTTTGGCTTCATCAGTGCATAACTGAGAAATGATCTCAACATAACTTGGATGCACAAATCTTTTCTGTTGACTATCCATAGAACTAGCTAGTAACCGTGCATAATATTCTCTCAGTTCAGTTTCCTCAGTGATGCTGGCGTTTTGTAATACTGGAACTGCAATTTTTGGTGTCGGAGGTATTATATTTTCTTGCGGAATGTCGCGCAAAAAAGCAGATAACATTTGTGATACTTCATCCAGAGCTTCCTTCCGCAATTGCGGATAATACTCTCGAAACATTGAAAATGCCATCTGAGTTACATCTGCTATGGAGAGTCCTGTATAATTATGTTGTTCAGCGATAAAAGTGTTTCCTTGCGAACCTAGTGTAGCGTTTTGATGTATAGTGATTTCATTATCCATTCTCTAACCTTCCTTGTTGTTTTGTACTCCAATAAAAGTATTATTGTTTCCGCTGGTTGACTGAGTAATATTAATACTGGAGTTTTTTTCGTTACCTTTTTTCTTTGCATTTAAAAGTTCCAGAAATTTAGGAACACATGAAATCAAAATACCGATAATGCCTGCACATCCAGTAATTATTGCCGCTTTTACAGCGGGGTCCTGTTGTGAAAACCAGTTTAACATATTTTTTCACCAAAATGTTCTTGCATCAGCGCCTTTTTCAGTGTTTCAAGCTGTTCAAGGCTACGACTGATAGTAGTTTTTGTTTTTTCGACTTGCTCAACAAAGGCGGAAAACTGTTGCTGTAGATTAAAAGCAGGAATATGAATATAGATTTGTTTCAGCTTCGTTACATTGATTCCCGCCATTACAGCACCAGAACTAACCATTTCTATTTGGTGTGTCACAGCTTTACTAAAATGAAGCTGATACATCAAAAAACAAGGATTTACTCTGCTATTATCTACCCTGATACGCAAAACGTCGGAGTGAATGATGCCTGGAGCAAAACCTTTTGGAAACAAAGCACAGCGCCCTACATTGCCTTTTCGAGACATTGCAATGTCTCCAGGTATTAATGAATAAGCATCCAGCTGCTTTGCCTTTTCACTAGTCAAAAAATGTGTAGGAAGAATTTTAAATTCGCTATTGATTTGTGGTATCTCCCATACTGCGATCCCATGCTCTTGATACTCGTTTTTGTTTAATTGTGTGCCAAACGGACCACACTTAATATCATCTGAACTTATACATATTTCTTCTAATTTGTATCGCATATATTTGCAGTCTGGGTCAGCTAAATCCCCAAACATTTCCACAAACCTTGACTTAACCATCTCATCCAGCTTATCCAGCTGCTGGCGGCGTTTGGCAATCAGGTCGCTGACTTTATCCAGCACCGCCGCAATTTTACGCTGTTCGTCAAGAGAAGGGAGTGGAAGTTCTTCTTTTTGATAGTCTTTAAAATAGATATGCGGAATAGTTGCCCCAGTAAAATACTTGGAGAGATTCATGTGTTCCATTGCATAAGCCAAATAGCTAATGTCTACCGCATCGTTTGGAATAATGTACTGCATGGTTCCGATCACAGATGATTTTGCAGGTAGCTTCATAACACGCCCAATTCCTGCACCATCTTTTACGACTGCGATATAAGGGGATTCTTGTTGGTAAAAATCAACGTTTTTTATAAAACCACTGGCCCCATAGATAGGATAATCGCCATTATGTTCTGCTAAATCTTTTTGTGCTATATTGGAAGTTGCTTTTTTACATACATCCTCTAATCTCGCCATTAGGGAATCTGCTCCTGTTCTGTTAATTTGAGAGATATACTAAATGCGGAAAAATTATTTTGCTTTTTTAGTCCGCTTCTTATTTTTAATATTGGATTTGTTGCTCTTTTTGCTGTTTTTTAATTCCTGTGGGGAACTATTAAAATAGTCTATCCACTTTAGCAGTGTTGTTTCTTTTAATCGGATACGTGCATAAATCTTGCCTTTCCGTGTGCTCTCAAAATAGTAAATCTTTTGTCTGGAACTTAAAACTTGACAAAAAGAGCCGTGAGCAAGAGCGTTCCTTATATAATAGAAAACGGAACTGGTTTTATTCATGTCAGACCTTTCGGCCATAACGACCATCTCAAAATGTTGATCGGATAAGGAACATTCCTTTTCTATAGTATCTGTTTTCGCAGAAATATCTTCTCCAACCGAAAAAACGTGGTATTTCAAAGGTCCGTTGTCTGTTTTTTTCATAGCAGAAAGCAGCGTATTGAGATTTCCACCAGTCCATCCTTTTTGACGGAAAGTAGTACCTCGTTTAGAAACTGCAGTATAGCGCTTATTCCCTTTGCTTTCAGAGCCTTGTTCTATTTCGCAAGGACACTCAAACAGATAGAAGTTTATGATTTTTTGAAAATTGGCTTCATTCAACGGATTAGTGTCAGCTTTTTTCCACCAAGTCGCCATCACAGCATCCCCTCCAATTCCGCCAGCCCTGCAGTGATTTCCATTTCCAGCTCGTGCAGGTCGGCCATCAGTTCCGTGGTCGAGGGGTACTCCACCGGCACATACTCTACCTTTTTATATTTGTTGATGGACAGGTCATAGTCATTGTCCGCAATTTCCTGCTTCGGCACAAAGAAGCTCTGCTCGGTGCGCTGGCGGTCGGTTTCCTTGTCCAGATGGTGGAACCGCTCGATGATGTCGGGAATATCGTTCTCCGCAACCTCGCTGCGCTTGTCATCCAGAGAAAAACCATCGGCCTTCATATCGTAAAACCAGACGTTTTCGGTGCCGCCCGCGCCGGTCTTTGTGAACACCAGCACCGCCGTGGATACGCCCGCATAGGGCTTGAACACGCCGGAGGGCATGGAAATCACCGCCCGCAGCTGATGGTTTTCCACCAGCTCCTTGCGGATGGCCTTGTGCGCCTTGGAAGAGCCGAACAGAACGCCGTCCGGCACGATACAAGCACAGCGCCCGCCCTTTTTCAGCATCCGCAAAAACAGCGCTAGGAACAGCAGCTCGGTCTTTTTGGTGTTGGTCACGGCTTTCAGGTTGTCGTGGATGCTCTCCGCGTCCACAGTACCCTTGAAGGGGGGATTCGCCAGGCAGATGGTGAACCGGTCGCTGATCTGGTTCTGCTTGGAAACGCTGTCGCTGTAATCAATTTCCGGGTGGCTGATGGAGTGGAGCATCAGGTTCATGGCAGAGATCCGCAGCATGGTGCGGTCGGTGTCAAAGCCGGTGAAGGCGTCTCCGGCAAAATGCTCCCACTGCTCGGCGGTCATGGTGTCCTCGTAATGCTTGCGGATGTATTCCGCGGTCGAGACCAGAAAGCCCGCCGTGCCACAGGCCGGATCGCAGATGGTATCGTCCGGCGTGGGCTGCAACAGCTCCACCATCATCTCCCGGATGTGCTTGGGGGTGCGGAACTGGCCGTTCTGCCCGGCGGTGGCCAGCTTGCCCAGCATATACTCGTACAAATCGCCCTGCATATCCCGGTCGGCAATGTCATGCTCATACAAATCATCCAGCCCGGTGATGATTTTTTGCAGCACCTGGGGCGTGGGAATCAGAAACATGGCGTCGCTCATGTAGCGGGCGAAGGCGGTCTCGTTCTGCACGTCGCTGGCGGAATCGTCGCCGGCCTCCACCAGCCCGCCCTGCTCGTTGAAGTCCGGCAGACGGCCGTGCTTCATGCTCTTGATTGCAGGAAATACCCGCCGGGAAATCACATCGTAAATCTCCCGGGGGTCGTTGTTCTTGAATTTGCTCCACCGCATGGACTGCCCCACAGCGGACTGGGGGAAAATCTTGTCCATCTTCTCGCCGGTCATATTCTCGAACTCTTCGGTTTCCAGCTCTTTCTCATCCAGAGAACGGATGAACATGAGATAGGTCAGCTGTTCAATGACGGTGAGGGGATTGGTGATACCGCCCGCCCAGATGTCAGTCCATATTTTGTCAACCTTATTTTTAATCACGCCTGTTATCATGCGTTTGTTCCTCCGTTTCCTGGCCGGGAGTAAAATCCCACTGAATGAACCATGGGCAATGTCCGCAAAAGTGGCCCATCCATATTGTTTTATAAGTTTAATTATAATATATCGCGCTTCGATTAACAAATGAATTTTTACTTTTTATAACAGGCTGAGGTGCAGGTAGAATACCCGCATTGGGTGGAAGCTGAAAACGTTTTTTTGTGAAGCGTATATGCGACTAAAACGAATAAGCGCGTTTTTCTAGTGAAAATGTGCATTTTATTGTATAATAAAGATATTTCAGAGGTGGATTTATAGAGTTCTGTGAGGAATTTTCTTGAAGGCAAGAAGCCTTTTATGGGCCGAAGCGAATGTGTAATAAGGGCGAACGATTATCCGCTAATCAAGTTGACAAAGAGAATGAATTCTGCACCTTCTATTCTCAAAAAGATGAACCTTAAAACGTAATTGCATCCAAACTTTTTGAGAAGGCTGAAAATATTCTTGAGACAGAATCACATAGGAGGAGACAACAATGGCGATTCCAAAAGTGAGCCGGGAAGATATTCTAAGAGCACTCGAATTTATAGATGAAAATGGGGTTCCCTATCATAATCAGAGTATGCGGTATTTCCTGCTGGGCGAGAACGGAAAATTCTATCCGCCCAAGTATGTCATTGCCGTTGCAAACCATCTTGCAAACGAAGTTGCCATTGATACCTCTGGTTACAATGCGATAGAAGCGAAAAACTATCTCAAAAATAAAGGATTTACTATTACCGGCAACCAGGAAAAGTATGAGCTGACGATCACAGCTGAACAAGTCACATCAACGGACGAGTGCTTTGACAAAGACAGCTTAGGATTGGGAGATAACTTTGTCCCACTTGGCGTGTATTTTCAAGGTGCGAACGGGCAAACAATCAAGCGAAACTACGCCAAAGGTGAGCGAAGAAACTCCAATCAGACGATGCCAAAGCTGGCCTTCCAGATTTACGAAAAGCAAATCCGGGCGTTGTCTGTAGAAGAAAAGGAGAATTTTCCGGTATGTCAGTATAGCCCGGATAGTGGAGTGATTCGAGGAATTTTTTCAAGTGCAGAGGAATATCGAAAATACCACAATTCAATTGAGTATCTTACTTACAGTTATGACAATGATCGCAAATTCGTGATATATTCCTGGAACATTTTCTCCACCATTGTATTTGTTCAGGAATGTCTGAAGCGGTTTGGTGAACCCGGTGACCGATTTGTACTTACCTATCGAGAGAAGCAGGATAAGGAGGAAAAAGTCTCTGAGCAAAACAGCACAGAAACTCTCTCTCCGCAGCAATCGGAGAAGGAATGTGTTTTCAATGGTTACCGCAATCCGTATTCGGATAAGCTGATTGAGTCCAGAAATATCATTTTCCGTGGTGCGCCGGGAACCGGTAAGACTTACCTTGCAAGAGAAATCGCCGCTGATATCATCAGCGATGGATATTTCGACGATTTTTCTATGCTCACGGATGAACAAAAGGAGCAGGTGGAGTTTGTGCAATTCCATCCCAGCTACGACTATTCAGATTTTGTGGAAGGCCTGCGCCCTAAAATCAATGCGGATGGTTCCATGGGGTTTGAGTTGAAGGACGGCATTTTCAAACGGTTTGTTGAGCGGGCCAGAAAGAATTACGAGAATTCGCAAAAATCCCAGGAGACAGTCGAAAAAGAAACATCTGCACAGGAAAGCATTGCAGACTTTTTCTCCTCTATAGAATTTGGCGTAGATACATTTGAAACCGTCAATAAGAATGTGTTTGCCGTCACAAGCGCCGACGATGAGCATATTGAGGTTGCGATTCCGGGCAATGCTACGGTAAATAAACTACGTCTTAACACCGACGAACTTCGTCAGATGCTGGAGTCTGATACAACATTTACGAAGGTAAGAGATGTCACGGCTTTCTTCGGTAAAAAGTTCGCAACACAGGCATACTCTTATGACTTTGCATTGTACAAGGAAATCATCAAAAAGAAGCCAGCTCCTGTTTCACGGCAGGCGATTGCACCGGAGAAACTGAAGAAGTATATTTTCATCATTGATGAAATCAATCGTGGCGAGATCTCCAAAATATTCGGCGAGCTGTTCTTCGCACTCGACCCTGGATACAGAGGCCCGGCGGGTGCGGTGTCCACCCAGTATGCCAATCTGCACACAGATCCCAGTAAGAAATTTTACATCCCTGAAAATGTCTATATCATAGGCACGATGAATGATATTGACAAATCCGTAGATAGTTTTGATTTCGCGATGCGGCGCCGGTTCCGATTCATCGAAATCAGAGCGGACGAGCGTCTGGAAATGCTTGCTGCGCTGGATGATGAACTGGAATCCGAAGCAATCCGCAGGATGACCGCACTGAATCAGGAAATTCTTAAGACGGAAGAACTGAATGAGAATTACCAGATTGGTGGGTCGTATTTCTTGAAACTGAAGGAACTCAACTTTGACCAACTCTGGACGGATTACTTGTGCCCCCTGCTGCAGGAATACATTCGGGGAATGTACGATGAGGCTGCTATTATGAACCGGTTTGCCCAGGCATATGGGTACAGCAGCGACAACCAAGAGGTCGAAAATGAAACTGCTCAGAGTTAAGGACAATCGCTTGATGCTCAAAAGCGATTTTGCTCCGATCCAGCGTGTTGTGGATAAAATTGCTGATAAAACCTTGAGTGAACTGGAAAAGGAGGGCATTTTTGTTTTCCCTGAAAAAATCCATGATGCCCCGGATATTGAGGAAGAGCAAGTCGTTCTGCAAAGCTACAATAATTGTTATCGTACGGGTAATATTATGGGTTTTTTAGGCTGTGGCAGTGAGCGTTTGGCGATTGAATCCAGATTTTCTTCCGGAGAGAAGGACTATTTCTTCCAGTATCTGCTGGAGCGCGTAATGAACTTCCCCAATGTTGTTGACCTAAGCGTTGACGCGAACCAGGAAAATATGCTTTTCAACCTGATGCTCTTCCTGTTTCCTCGATATCTGAAAGATGCTCTGCGCAAGGGGCTATTCAAAACCTATATTCGCAACCAGTACAATGACAGCCATGTTGCAGGGAGTATGGACATCCCACGTCATATTGCCCAGAATACACCGTTTGTCGAAACTATCGCTTACAGTCAGCGGGAGTATTCGTATGACAACGACCTGACGGAGCTGGTGCGCCATACGATAGAGTTTATCCAGAGAAAGCCTCATGGGCGAATCCTCCTTTCCAAAGTGAAAGAAGAAGTGTCCCTGGTCGTGGATGCAACTAATCGGTATCGCGTTCACGATAAACAAAAGGTTATTGCAGCAAACCAGAAAACACCGATTCGACATGCATATTATCGGGAGTATCGTCACCTTCAGCACCTGTGCCTTTTGATTTTGCAACATCAAAAGCATCAAATCGGTACAGGAACAAAACAGGTGTACGGGATTCTGTTCGACGGAGCCTGGTTATGGGAAGAATATATTAATCTACTTGTTGGAGATATATTTTATCATCCGATGAACCGCGCAGGGCAAGGAGCTCAGCGTTTGTTTGCGGGCAATATCGGACTGATATACCCGGATTTTATCAGCAAAGACAGCCGGAACCGCGTGATCGGTGACGCGAAGTACAAACCGGCCGAGAATATCGGAAACAAGGACTATCTGCAGGTTTTGGCCTATATGCTGCGCTTTGACGCAAAAAACGGTTTTTACTTCTATCCCAGCACGGATGATACTCAAGAACACAGACTGCAGGTGAATAAAGGCTCCACTTACGAGAAGAATGTAGTGCCCAGAAATGATGTGTGCGTTGTAAAATTAGGACTGGGCATTCCGGAGTGCAATGGAACTTACGAAGAGTTCACCCAGAAGGTCAGAATTGCAGAGACGGTTTTCCAAGCAAGGTTGGCTGAATGTGTATAATCAAAAGGGGCAAATGCTGATGTGGAACAAAATCATTTTGGAATTTCAGAAAAATCCTCGTGATGTTTGCACTTGTCCAACAAGAGGAAACGGCGTATGGTTTTATGTATGGGTCGAAGCTGGAAATTTGTATGTATCCAGAAGCAAGGCATGTACACCTTCCAGCAAGATTAAAGGGAAACGTTGGTTGAATCCATCCGAGTGTGAGTCGATGCTTGACTTATATAAAAGACGGTGCCGTGGAGAATCAGTATCACAAGAGGCTACAGCATTAACCAGAAACCAAGTTTATTGGTATGGAATTTTTTGTGAGATGAAGAACCTTATATAAACGAAAGAGGAGCCTACGCAGTGCCATGATTGGCACTGCGTAGGCTCCTCTTTTACAATGTATCAAATCAACTGCTGTATCTGTCCATTCACAACACTGCTCAGCTTCTCCAGCCGATTATCCGCCACTGGGATTTGCGGATGCTCCCGGAACGCGAAGCCATACAGATTTTTCAGATCATTACGGATCTTATCCGTCATCAAGGCTCTCGCAACGACGATAAAATCAGATCCGAGCCGTGGAGTCAGCCGAGCAATATAACGTTCTGCATGCTCCAACTGGTAGGCATCCAGGTCAAACAGCAAGCTGCGGTTGTTATCAAATACCGGTGCCATAGTTGTTACCTGCATCGTATCCGTATCAAACAAAACACCGAAGTTACCCAGATGCCGGTCCGTATTCAGGATAATGGCGTCCAGAATCATCATGCGGCGAAAGGCGTCCTCGCTGCCGATGGAACGGAAATACTCCAGCAAGCCAGAGATAGACCGCTCTTCACGGGTAATAGCAGCCGTTTTAGCAAGACCGATGGATTCACTGGTGAACAGGGGACAAGTAGACACCAGTCTTCCATGATGGAATTGCATATCATATGGAACTGCACCGGGGCACAGGATGCTGGAAATCTGAGCAGCCAGATATTCCGACAGTGGCTCCAGCTCATAGGTGGCGCTGCCAGCCTTATAGAGGTAAATACCATCCGATTCTCGCTTCCAGCACTTGGCATAGTATCCGTCAGTGACAAATTCCGGTGAGGTGGAGGAAAGACTCTGTTCACTGAAGGAGCCGTTCAACGCGGCTTCGGCAATGATCTCATCAAAGTCGTTCTGATACAGGGAGACATCTCGCCAGCACAGCTGGGAATCTGCCGGTTTTACCCAAAAGGTATCGTTGAGTGAAAGCGTATGACTGACCTGCAGAAAACCGTCCAATGTGCGGCACCCATATTGCGCCAGAAGCTGCTCGATATGCTTTCGGTGCTTGGGAGCGCGCCGCCCCTCCAAAAAGCTCAGAAGAGATTTATAGCCAATGGGGCGCAAAGACGAAAACCAGGTCCTTTCTAAAGCCATCACATCGCCAAATTCATCCTCTTGGGTAGAGAATTCCAGAAAGGGAGTGTCTTTGTTCAGCAAAATCCAGTCCATCTCGGCCCCTCCCTTCTGCTTTTCATTATACCACAAAATCATTGTTATGCATCCCGCCTTTCTTTATCTGCAAAAGGGGGAGCTCCCGTTTCCTGTTCTCACAAGTGTGGAAAATATTGATTTGTTGGTGTCCAATAAGTATAATGTTTTCGAAGAGGTGATGCTGGTATGACGCTGGAAGAACGGCGGGCAAAAATTCTCATCAACAAGGCTGGTGGGACAGCTGGGCCAGAAGGAAAAAGCTATCGTGTAGTGCTGCCCCCTGTATGGGCCAAACAACTGGGTGTTATGGAGAATAGCCGTGATGTCATTCTGCAATTTGACGGCGAATGTATTACCATCCGCAGAGCTGGCACGGGAGAATATCATTCCTTTATCAATGAGACGAGAGAAAAAAAGCACGATCTATTGATTCTTCACTACTATGATGGGGAGACTCTTTGCACCAAAATCTGCCTGGATCGGACCTCCCGGCGGTTGGTTATCGAAAATGAGACGGACGATATTCTTTCAACCGCGTTTGGGGTCAACCAGACACCCAATTGGGAGGACCTTATGACCTTTTTGGAATCTCGCTGTATTCCGCGGCAGCGGGATGGATTGAAATACTATCTGACACAGCTGGGGATAGAGAAATACGATCCGATGGAGATCATCCGCAAGACTGCCGGCCGCATGGCAGAAGATTCCTGCTGGATTAAGATTGTGGAGGGGTAAGATGGCAGTCAGATTAGTGACCGGAAATCGCATTGCAGAAACGTCCTCCAAGGGAAATCAGGAAAAGTGGCTGGAAAATGACCGTTGGTACAAACTTGACCTATTTGGATATGAAGGGTTGGCAGAAACCGTAACATCCCAATTGTTGCAGCACTCTAACATAGAAGAACTGGGCTTCCGCTATGTGACTTACTGTATGGAGCGGATGAAAGTGCATCAACGAATTCGGAATGGCTGTTCCAGCTCCAACTTTCTGATGCCCGGAGAAATCATCCTGACCCTTGCTGACTTATTTCGCAAAGGCGTTGGACCAGACTGGCAAGGTGTTGTAGCCCGACAGCCTAACCTCGCCGGGAAGGTTCGCTGGATGGTAGAACAAACGATACGCCTCACCGAATTGGAGCAGTTTGGAAACTATCTCACGTTGTTGTTTGAAGTGGATATGCTGTTTGGCAACGAGGATCGCCATCTGAATAATATTGCTGTTCTGCGCAGAGGAGAGAAGTTCGACTACTGTCCCATTTTTGACTTTGGTGCGGGACTTCTTTCCAATGTGCGCGACTATCCCATGGATATTGAACCTCGTTCCCACATGAAGCTGCTGCGGGCGCAGCCGCTGAACACAACATTCACACGACAGGTCCGGGCGGCCAGATCCCTCTACGGTCCCCAATTGCAATGGACTTTTACGGTTGCCGAAATAACTGCTGCACTGGAGGAGCCGCTAAAGTTCTATGCCGAAAGGGACCGGGCATACATTGCCAACAGGATAAAAACCTGCATCCACTGGCAGGCTGCAAAATTGTGAAGAGGGTGTGGGCAGATAACCGTCGGCATGTTTCAGCAGTACAGCGCCTTCGCCTGCCACCTGCTTATTCAGAGCCCGTTCGGCGGCTTTCGGTTCATCGTTGGCAGTGGCGGGGGAATCGATGGTGAAATTGCAATTCGTACGCTATGCTCTGCCCAGAGATATTTCGTAACCGGTCATTTGAAATTTGTCTCTTGAAAAAAGATTGATGCTGCCCGCGTTTTGGTTCATACGGTCAGGCAAGATGATATATGTTGATGAAGCCATAACGCAGCTGCACAGAAAAGAAAAAGAAACAGGGCGCAAAACAGAAAACTCCCTCCCGATCCATTCCTGCGGAATGAAAGGGGAGGGAGTTTTTTGCAAGCAGGGTATTCTTTTGTTCACAACGCTGCTGCTTGGGGGATCAGAACTGTGACACTTCGTAGTCGCTCCAAGTTTCTGCGGTGGATGAGCCGGAAAGATCCGCGCTGTCGGAATAGGTTTCCACCGTAATGGTGAAATCACTGGTACCGGTCACATAGACGGTGCCATCCGTTCCCACGACTGATACAGAATTCCCGGCGGTGTCCACAATGGTTCCTGCGCACTGAAGATTCGTCAGAGTGCTGTCACCGGTGACTGCCCAGGTGCTGTCGGAATCGATATAGAGGGTGGCATATCCGTCGCCGCCATTGCCGGCATAGCTTTCATCCTGAAGCACAGCGCCGGTGAGCGTGCTGCCCTGCGTGAGATAAAAGTCCAAGCAGCTGATGGAATCCCAGATGATATCACCCTCCAGTGTCTGTTGGATGCCGGTGAAGTGACAGTCTGCGCCGTTGGCCCCGGTGGTTCCCCAGCCGCGGTCGTTGGCGTTTCCGGTGCAGCGCAGCAGAACTTCACTGTCGGCGGCGTTGGTGATGTCCACATCGGAGAGAACGAGGTGGATTCGGTATTGGTGGTGTAGAACATACCACCGTTTTCTGCGGTAAGGCTGCCGCCCACCATTTCAAAGGTGCTGTTGCCGACCTCAGAGTCGCCGGACATGCTCTGGTAGAGAATCACGTTCCAGGTGCAGTCATTTTGCTCCAGATCGCTCATGTTTCCGGAGAGGTCACAGTCAAAGAGTCGGATGGTATTGAGTCCTTCAATACAGATGGCTTCGGAGCCGGTGGCGGACAGTGCGGCGTTGTGGATGGTGATGTCCGCTGTGCTGTAAACAGCGGGTGAGCCGGTGCCGTTGGAGGTGTAGCTGCCACCATCCACCACCATGGTGCCGCTGCCCCGGTCGGAACGAATGGCCGCGGCGGATTCGCCTTCGGTCACCACGCTCAGATCCCAGGCGTAGAGGGTGCCGCCACCGGCCACATGGATACCGCCGGAGGTGTTCTGCGCAGTGGTGATGGAGGTGTCGGATACATAAGCGATACCGTCGCCATAGGAAAAGACGCCTGCGCCGCCTGCGGCATCGGTGGTGATGGTACTGCCGGAGATGACCAGTGTTCCGTCTGTCACCAGAGCTACAGCACCCACGCCGTAAAAGCTGGAGCTGTCGCCGCCGGTGCTGTCGTCAGACTGGCGGGTAATGGTCACATTATTCAGCTGAGCGGTCACGCCCTCTGTGGCAAGCAGAACGGCATTTTCATCGGTGCCGGTGGAGGACAGCTGGCTGTTGGAAACCTCTGTATCCTCGGTATATTCACTGGCATCGTCATAACTGTCCGGTGCAGAGGACTGGCCGCCCATACCACCGCCCATACCGCCACCGCCGGGCCCGCCGCCGGAGAGGGTGACCGATGTGGCAATACCATCATCGCCCACTTCCACGGTTACCGTATCGCCCTGGGAAATATCCTCATAGCTCAGGGAGGGCTGCGCCATGTCTGCGGGGGCCGAGCCTTCCGGCATTTCCGGAGGAGTCTGCCCGGAAGTTGTTCCGTTCTCCGGCATAGCGGGAGGTTCTTCCCCTCCGGAAACGGCACCATCCGGGATATCAGGGGCGTTCGCCTCGCCGGAGGCTGCGCCGTCTGGTGCAGCCGGAGGAGTTTCGCCATTGCTCATTGCACCGTCCGGTGCGTCCGGCGGAGCTTCGCCGTTGGGAGCAGAGCCACCGGGAGCCTGACCGCCTATGCCGGGCTGCCCTTGCTGAAATATGGTGTCAGGGGAAAGGGGAATGATCACCGTACCGGAGTCTTCTGTGGTCAAGGAAATTTCATCGGCACTGATGGCGTTGACCGTGCCGGTAAAGGTCTGTTCTGCAAGGCTGACCGTGACACTTTGTTCACTTTCGCTTTTGCCGCAGGCGGTTGCGGAAAGCAGAAGTGCACCGGCGGTAACCATTGCAAGTAGCTGCTTTTTCATGGGGAGGTTCCTTTCTCATTGTGGATTGTTCGCTTGAGAACAGCATTATCATATTCCCTGAAACTTAATTGAAACTTAAAATACAGAACACCGGGGGGCGAAAGCATCGCTTTGCAGGATGCCGCGCTGTGAACACAGGAAAAGGAGTATGGAGACAGCGTCGAGGGAAGTGGTGTCACATAGCTGCTTTTTGGCATACTTGAACGCAGCCTGCTATGCCCCCGGTGCAGTGCACTGGGGGACTTATTTTTTTGAACAGTCTTGCATTTCAATAGAGTTTCGCTATAATACAAATAAAGACTATTTTTTGATTTTATACTTTATATGAGAAGGTGACAGCTTGTGGCAAGAAAGGCGTACTCCGATGAGGAGAGGGCGCAGGTAAAGGAAGCCCTGATGGTCACCATGATCCAGTGTATCGCGGACCGGGGGCTGATTCATAGCAGCATTGATGTTCTCTGCAAAAAAGTGGGGATCTCCAAGACCTTCTTCTACAGTTTCTTCTCATCCAAGGAGGAACTGGTGCTCTACGCCCTGCGATATCAGCAGCCCAGACTGTTGGACTATGCCCGTCAGCTGATGGAAGACCCGGAGCTCAGTTGGCGGGCGGGCGTGGAGACCTTCCTGAAAAACTGCTGCTACGGTGCCAAAAGCGGAGTCGCTGTTTTGTCCATTGAGGAGGAGCAGCAAGTACGCCGTTGCCTTTCCGAGGAGAATTTTCAGGCCTTCCGACAGGATCAGGTCAGTTTTTATGGGAAACTGCTCTCCATCTTTGGCCTCCCCACAGACAGTATTGACTCACGGCTGTTCGGTAATCTGGCTCTGGCCATGATGATGGTGCACAAGGCCATCCCGGACACCATGCCCTTCCTGTTTCCGGAGGTGGCGGAAGATATGGTGGAATTCCAGGTCAGGGCTCTGGTGGACGAGATGGAGCGTGCAAAAGAGGATGCGCGGCAGGTGAAAGCGGATGTATAGCGGTGGGTTCCTACGTCCAAACGGACGCGAAAGACAGCAGAATATCATTGAGCACGGGGCCTTGGAAAACAGGTCTCGGGTCTGTGCGGCCTTTTTATGCCTTGCGTCAGCCTGTCCAAGTGACAGGGTGTCGCAGGGCATTTTTTATTGTTCGGAAAGAGGTGCCTGATATGAATTTACCAAAACGAAATAGTGCGGACGGGCGCTGTTACTGGATGAAGCCCGAGGTACAGGAGGAACTGCAACCGCTCTTTGATCAGTGCATCCAGGATGCCATTGACGGGAGAATCACGCGGCTTGATTCCCTCTGGCCACCGGTAGTGGTCAGCAGCGAAGGCGCGCCCTTTGAGGTGCACGCTCTGGTGAGAAAATGGACCGAAGCGCAGCGGGCTGAAACGCTCGATGCGGAACAGGCCATCGCCTTCAGCGAAAACCTGCGCCGCCAGAGCAGGTGGGGTGAAATTGACCACCATTTACTTGATATGCTGAAACGGGAGCTGCAGGAGAAGTATTTTGTCGTGACAGGCAACGAAGATGACCACTTCTGGGATCGGGAATACTCCCTGAAACCAGGCATCCGTGCAGAGCAGATCCCGGAGTCGCTGCTGCGTTTCGCCTGCTATGTGGCGGTGAGCTATAAAGTGTATGGCTTGGACTTTCAGTATCTGGACGCCAATTACCTCTTTGGATTGGTGGAGAAAGTCCGTCCTGATATGGTGAAAAAGCTCCGGGAACATGGAACCGGCAGGCTGCCGATCTCTCTGCAAAAGAGGAAAACAGAGCACTTCACCGCATCGGCCAACGACGCCTTTGCTGCGATCCGTATTACTGCCAGGGACAATACGGAGGAATGCTGCCGTGAAGTGCTGAACTACCTGTGTGAGCTTCTGGAGCAGGAGGATTTTCCCCGCAGCTATGGGGTGGAGTTCAAAGGACCGGAAAAGAGGTATCTTCCCATCACAGGTCTGCCCAAAAAGGGAGTAAACCAGCTCTTTGCCTGTGCCGTGCAGTACCCTGGCCTCCACCCCCTGATGGAACGGTACGCCCGGCTTGCCATGCGGCAATATGAGCAGTACACCAATCTCAGAGATGAGCAGTGCGCACTCCCCGGAAGTTTTGCCGTGTTCGCCCTGGGAATGCTGGGGCAAGAGTGGCGGCAGCTGGTATGGGATTATCTCGATCTCTGTGATGATGAGCACTCCCACTTACAGGAAAAATTCCTCCGGGAGTATGTGAAACAGTTCGGATTTACCGCCGATACCGTCCCTGTATTTGTCCGTGGGGTGCTGTCCATGCAGAACATGAAGTATTCCAAGGACTATGCCGCGTGGATGGCAAATGCAGAAAGTCTGGACGCTCTGCTGGAGGCAAAAATCCACCTGTCCGAGATTGTTCCAAGCGGTTTTTCCTCCGACGAGGATGATGACGAGGACGAGGAACCCACCCGGGAAACAGAAGCCAGCCCGGAGGAAGTGCTGCAATCCGCATGGGAGACGGTCTGCTATGTGATCTGGGGCAAAGCCAGCGCCAAAGGTGGTCAGAAGGTGGTGGAAGCAGCTCCGAAGGAGCTGAAGGAGCGCTACCGGCAGATTTTTATTCCGGTAACAGAGAACACGGAAGGATGAGGTGACTGGCAGTGAGTTTACCAAAACGTGACGGCGTGCATGGCCGTTATTATCTGATCCATAAACCGGACACGGCCCCCGAAGTGCTGGAACACGCCGATCAGTGCATTCAGAATGTGTTGGATGGAACCGCAGAAGAAAACCATTCCGGATACCCGGTGGTTGTTCGGAATCAAAACGGAACCCCCTTTCTTCCCAGCCAGCTGCTGGAGCGGTATCTGTCCAAGATGCCCTTGAAGGGATTTCCCTGCGAGGAGGCGGTCACCTTCTGTGATGCCCTACGGCGGCTGGCGGGCTGGAAGGAGATTGATCATACGCTGCGGCAGTACATCGAAAAGCAGGTGCGGGATCGGTATTTTGCGGTTGGAGAGCGGGAGGATGGTTTTACGGTTTTCCCTCCCTGTACCGTGTGGCCGGAACTGCGCCCGGAGGATGTGGATGAAGGGCTGCTGCGCTTTGCCTGCTATGTGGCGGTCTGTGATACGGTATATGGAGCCAGCTACGACTTCCTCACCACCGAGCACATTCTCGGCCTGGTTTCCCAGCTCCGCCCAGACATGGTGAAGCAGCTGAAAACGGGCGGCAGCGGCAAATTGCCAACGGACATTCAGCAGCGGAAAACGGAGCGTTTTACCGCATCGGCCAACGACGCCTTTGCGACCATCCGCATCACCGCCAGGGGCTCCACGGAGGAGTGCTATGCTGAAATCCTGGGCTACCTGTGCGCGGTGCTGGAGCGGGAGGAATTTCCCCGCAGTTACTCGGTGGAGTTCCGTGGAAAGGAGAAACTCTATCTGCCCATTCCCGGCCTGCCCAAGAAGGGAGTCAACCAGCTCTTTGCCTGCGCTGTGCAGTATCCCAGTCTGCATCCGATTATGGAGCGATACGCTCGTCTGGCTATGCGGGAGTTTGAGTGGTACCAAAACCTCGCGGATGAAGCCTGCGCGATGCCCGGTACTTTCGCTGTGTTTGCTTTGGGGTTGGAGGGAGAACCGTGGGTGCCGCTGGTGTGTGACTATCTGGATTTATGTGATGATGAACATTCCTCTTTGCAGGAGAAGTTTATCCACACCTTTTTCAAGAAATACGGATTTACGGCCCAGACCATGCCTGTCTTGGTTCATGGCGTCCAGTCTATGCAGGGTATGAAACCGGCTAAGGAGTTCCGTACTCTAATTGCCAATGAGGAGAGCCTGAACGCTCTGCTGGAGGTCAAGAGGCATTTAGAGGACTACCTGCCGGAAGAAAATTGCCAGGACAAAAGATCCCAGGACTTTCTCTGGCAAGATGTGCTCTGGGGCATTTGGGGGCAAGCTGCGCAAAATGGCGGCGGCAAGGTGATCAAAGCAGCACCGGCGGAACTGAGAGAACAGTATCAGAAAATTTTCCAATAGGATGGCAGGAGGATTCAGATGAGTGAAGTAAGCTATTCCAATGTACCTCCCATGATGGCTGCCATCCGAGGTGGCGACATTGAGACACTCCGTTCCCTGCTTCATGCGGGGCATTCGCCCAATGAGCCGCAACGCTATCAGGTAACGATTGGAGCGTGGCCTCGGGAGGAGGAAACCTCTCCGCTGGAACTGGCGGTGCTGGAAAACCGGATGGACATGGTGCGGCTGCTGATCGAAGCCGGAGCGGATTTGACCCATAACCCGGAAGAATTGCTTTACGGCTCCCTGCGCAGTCGAGACCTGACCCTGTTTTCTTTTCTGATCCATGCGGGAGTCAGAATCCCCGCGAAACAAGAGAACATCTACCGGCTGTTTCTCCATCTGGAAAATCGGCGCGATCCTGATATACTCTCCATTTTGAAAAGGATGGGCATGGATTTGAAACAATACGGCGGTGAAGCCCTGCGCAGTATGGCGAGCCATGGAAATCAGCTGCTGGTGGAGTATCTGATTCAAAACGGGGCGGACATCAACTATCACAAGCCAGATATGGTGTTTCCCTACGCTTCGACTCCTGTCACTGAAGCTGCACGGCACAACGATTTTTCTATGGTGCGCTGGCTTGTGGAACAGGGTGCAGACATCACCATCCCGGATAAATACGGTGACCGGCCCTACACCGTGGCAGTACAGAACAAAAATCAGGAAATGGCCGCCTACTTAAAAGCTCTGGAGCCGGAGGAATGGCATAACGAACAGGAAAAGGCGCGTCAACTCATGCCTTACAAGCTGCCTGCCAAGCTGGTGGAATACTTAAAGACCGGCCCCTTGCGTCTGGAATTTCCAGAGCGGGAACTGGTGAAATGGGCGGAACTGTACCCCTACATGGATGTACAGGAGATGACCTGGAAACGGAAAAAGTTGCTCTCCCTTATGGCGAAAATGGACAATTACAGCGACTATTTGCTGCTGTGGAGTCCCAGAGATAAGAAACTCTGGTATCTGGACATTGAGCATAAGGAGTTTCATCCGTTAGCCAAATGGGAGGAATTTATTGCTGATCCCGGAAAATATCTTAATGGAATGATTGAGGGCGAGTTTGAGGAATAAGGAGAGAAGCAAAATGGAACAGGCATACTGCACCGCAGTTTTCTGGCGCGGCGGAGAAAAGATTGATCTGAATGGACTAAAACCAGATGCGGTACGGTGTCTGTCTGTGACAGGAGAGCGGAAGGTGAATCTGTCCTTCCTGCGAGATTATCCCAATCTGGAGGAACTGACCCTGATGGAAAAGTGTGAGGGTGTAGAAGTTCTCTCCGAGCTAAAGCAGCTTCATACACTGTCCCTATGGCTGTCGGCCCCTGTTTCCTGGGACAATGTTTCTCTCCCCGGCCTGCGTGTTCTCCACCTGCGTGGAGAAAAGAATGGCGACATCACCCCACTTCTCACCAGCATTACCTATCTCCATTTGGAGGAAATGCGGAAAACGGAAGATCTTGCCCCTTTCCTGACTCCAGCGACCCGGCTTCAGAAACTCTATCTCCAGTCACTACCAGCTGTGTAGAAACTACCGGCTCTAGATGGGCTTCCTTCCCTTTATGCCCTGAAACTCTATGAACTGCATAAACTCAGCGATTTGTCCGCCCTCTCTCACAGCCATTTGCGCTACTTTGCCGCCTCTCTGATCGGGGATAAACTCTCCGCCCAGGCGCTGGCAGATGCTGTACTGGCAATTCCCGGTCTGGAGGCAGCCGCGCTCCAGCTGGTAGACCGCTCCGGGCGGCGCTATGGCAGTATCCAAAAAGCCTTTGTCGCCGCTGGGAAATCCGGATTGCTGCGGGAGGAAATTAGTGCTTTGACCACATGGCTGTCGCTGTAACCTGGGGATTGGGGCAAGAATGATATGGAACAGTTTTTTGAACATTCCGATTTGGGATTGGGAGCACTGACCTTTCAGAAAGGACCAGGGACCATCCACTGCTGGACTGGAAGAATCGCAGACACAGAGATCCTGTTTTCCATTATTTTGAACACATCTGAACTTCAGTCGGCAAACCTGGATTTTATCCGTTCTGTGCTTCAAAACTGGCGGGAGTATCTTTCAAAAGCGGAGCATGAGATTCAGGCGCAGATTGGTAAAAGCCCTGAGAAGTTTGGATTGCAGCGCGCTCCATTCCCTGAAACGGAGATTCCCGCCGAGCAGCCGCAATTTCTGTTTTATGATGAGACAGAATGGGGCCTGCACTTTGAGATTTGTACCCTTCCTGTGGGGGAGCCATTTGGACTTATGGTTGAGTTTTCAGGGGATACGCCAACGGATGTATATGGCTTGTCGGAAGCGGAAGAAATAGAAGCGGACATGGAATAATATAAAGGAGCCGATCAGATTGTGTGAGAATGCGAAAATTCTTTGTCCTTACTGTTTGACGAGAGAAATTGACCCGGCACAGGCGATATGCTCTGCTTGTTATTCAAAAGAGGATAAATGGGAGCGAGGCAGTTGGGATGACCTACGCAAGCGCAAGAATGCCGATGAAATCCAGATGTTTACCATAGCCAAAAAAGTAGATGAAGCGTTCCAGATACCAGAAAATGAAGCTTATGCCTGTATAGAGAAACACGAAATGATTCAGGCTGAGGCCTTGGAACGGGAAATGGAGGCGTTTCACCGGCGGCGCATCCTTTGTATGGTGGAGATATTTTCCAAGATTGATTGCGGCATCCTCTTTTCTGGCTATGTAGAACTGGATACCTATTTTAAGAATGTGTGGGATTATGCCCATCAGCGCATTGCCGCAGAACAGCTCAGAGAGGTTCAGGAGTATCTGCGGTCACAGATTCCATGGAAATCCCTATCCAGTCAGCGGATGGATCTGGGGGCAGAACTTCTCAACTTTTGGTGCGGAGAAGATGAGTTGGATTGGGGCTATTCTCAATATTTTGAGATTGCAGCAGGTAATCTCAAGCCGTTTCTTGCAATGACCTTATTCACAGAGATTCTGTGTAAGCATTTTCCAGATGTAATGTCTGCGCCAGTCAAGCGGCTGAGCAGCAAACTTTGAGGCACTAAAAAGGGGGTACTTTCATGCCAGACTGGGCACAAATCATATCCGATGCGCTGGACATTCTAAAATTTGACGGAGCCGTACAGGACACTCTGGCGGAACTTCGAGGGAAATGGGGCGCACAGGTCCCGGCGCTGCTGGATGAACGCTTTGACGCCATCGGCATCCAATATATGAAATTGCCCCATGAAAAAGGAGCGGCGGCCTTGGGGCAGGAACTCTCTGCCTTCGGCTGGGCGTTGTATAACCTGGACGATGAGGACGAGTATCTGTTTGCCTTGATCCCAGAAGAAGAACGCAGCGAATGGGAACGCTACTGCAAAAAGCAGGGGCAATATTGCCACCTGATGAAACAGCAAGGGCGAAAATGGGGCGACCATGCCAAGGAGCAGGACCCTGGGAAGCTGATGCCCTGCGAGGAGTACATACTTCAGGATGAGTACGATTATTTCTTCAACTCCCTGGCGGGTGATTTTGCGGCGGGCGAATGGAAAAACCAGGATGCAGAAGAATGGAAAAACGGCTGTGTGGCCGATCTGCGCTACCGTCCGCCGCAAGTAATCCGCTCCCACAGCTTGCCGCACTTTGGGTGCCTTACCTATTCCCCGAAACATGAACTTTATGCCGCGTCCAGAGCCACTGGCAGCGGGACGATTGGCCGGGCATTACTGAGCAAGAATCCAGCCACGCTCAACTGGGCCGAACCGTCCCCCGTTGGATATGACGGTCCACCGCAGACCCTGTGCTGGGCTGGCCATTCCCTCTGGGTGGGAGATCCAACCAACGCTACAAGGATCGAACTGACTGACCGGGGCACCTGCCAGGATGTGAAAAACTGGATTCTGCCGGAAGATGGATGGAGCACCAAATACCATTGCGGCATCGTGACAGACGGTCTGGGCCGGGTCTACTTTTCCAACGAGTGGTACAAGGGGCAGATTTACCGATGGGAAAACGGCAAGGTAACAAAACACACCTTCTCTCTGAATGGATACGACCATCTCTCCGAGGCCGTTCCCGTTCCCGGCACAGGCCGCATTACCATGATCCACGCAGTCAGCGGCAAGGGGAGAATGGAAGAATGCCTGCTGGAACTGGACATGGACACCGGGCGGTGCCGCATTGCCCCGCTGCCCGGAATGGGCGAGGGACTGAAACTGCGCTGGTTTACCGGGGACTGGCTGCTGGTGCAGGGGAACGGCGAGATCCTCTCCGATGACTTTGCCCAGCTTATCAATAGGAACACCCGTGAAGTGCTGCGTATCCGTCCGGGAATGTTCGGCGGGGAGAAAATGCAGCACATTGGAATACTCACCGATGGCACGGTGGTGATCGTCACCCGGCGGGATAGGGTTGGGCCGGTGTTTCGTTATCCCATCGACTTCTGGGGTTTCCTTCGGACGGCAAACAAGCCCAAAAAGCTGGAATGGCGAGAGTACAAAGAAGTGTACCCGAATCTGCCAATCTTTCTTCCGCCCAAGACCACGGAGCGAAAAATCATTCTCAAAAAAGACAGCCTGACTATTCTGGGGTCGGTATTTACGCCGCCGTTTACCCTGTCGCAACTTGCGGAAAAGCTGGGGCCTGCCCGCATTGTCCTGCAAAATGGAACACGGAAAAGCCCCATTACAGGCCGAGAGAGTCCCTATACCCAGGCCCTTGCTCTGTGGGACGAGCTTGGACTCCAGGGCTGGTTGGATGAAGATGAGCAGACCATCAAAACCCTTGGTGTCCGGGTAGCGGCGCAGGGAGAGTATGCGGTTCGGCAGATATTTGACGGAGCGGTTTGGATCGGGTCCAAGGACTACCGGGAGGCCAGCTGGAAGGATTTCGCCGGATTTGCCCATACCCTCAAATTAGGTGGCTTTACCGTTTATACTCGCTTGCCAGGGCCTGTTCCGGAGGAGCAGTCAGTGCAGAAAGCAAAGCTGGAGGCCCTCTCCGCCATGGTACAGATCAGCTGGAAAGAGCCAGAGAAAAAGGCAGCGAAAGCACAGAAATACAAGTTATCCAAACCGACGGAACCAGTGCTGCACTTTGATACCTTCAACTTCAAGCTCGCGGTCATGGAAGTCCTGATGTACGAGAAAGGCTTACTGGCGCCTAAACTGGATGCCCATGAGTTTGCCAGAGAATATAGCCGGCGCAAGATCGACATTGACGCGGAAGGGTATGAACCCATCCCGGAGATTCGGAAGTGGCTGGAGAAATACCAGATCCCGGAGCGGCTGGCCCGGTCGGTCACAGAAATCGAGATGGATGGCGGCAGCGAGATTTATACCCAGCTCTGTCCGTTCTGGGATGGCGAGGATGGAGCTTTTGATCTTAACACCATTACGGAGGCAGAACTGCGCCAGTTCCCCAATCTCAAACATATTACCCTCATGTCCTCCAAGCCGGAACAGGTGCTGCCCATTCTGGAGCGGTGCGGCATCGAAGTGGACTTGCTGTGAGGTGCGCTGCTATGAACGAAAAACTATTTCGCCCACAATTTAATGCACTGAAACTATCCGATAAGCTCTGGCTGATGCAGACGCTGGCGACTCGTTATCATTTGACATTCAAGGAACTGTACGCCTTTTCCCGTTGGGGACAAAGCTGCACCACCGGTCTGTTTGAAAAAGGTGGCCGGGAGTTTGTCTTTGTCCCCGGCGATACCGTGATTCTTGGCTGGGAGAGCTTTGTCCAAGGGATGGATAAGGCCAACCAGGAGGAACTGGCGGATACTTTTGCGGAAATCGAATACGAGGGCACTGCGGAGGAATTTCTCCGGCAGGGAATGACTCCAGTACGCCAGGTGACCATCGGCCCCATGTTCGTGGGCAGAAAACTGGAGGAGATCGGTTGGGAAAGCGTACCCATGAACGATCTACGCATCACCGCCCACCCCGACTGGCTGGAGAACTTGCAGAAATGGGCAGGCCAGAACAGCCAGAGTTTTGAAATACACGAAACGGTCCGCTTTGAGCGCAATGGTGATAGCTGGCGAGCTTGGCTGTGCCATCCAATGACCTACCCGGAGTTTCAGCGATCCCTGTTGTGGGAACTGGCAGCCAGCCTTCCCACGCCGGATGAGTGGGCCTATCTGTGCGGAGGTGGATGCCGTACCCTGTTTCCATGGGGGGATGGACTGGACTACTCCATGCATCTGCATCACTTTGAAAGCGAGGAAGACCAGGGCAAGCCATACGACATGGAGCAGGCAAACTTCTTTGGCCTGTCTATTGCCTATGACCCTTATAAGCGGGAGCTGGTAGACGGGAAAATATTGACCACCTGCGGCGGCGACGGCGGCTGCAATATCTGCGGTGGCATGGGTCCTTTGCTGGGATATTTGCCCTGTTTCCCTCACTGTAAACCGGAGGTTCGGGAAGATAATGAGATCCACAATGACTATGACTTTTTCCGCCCTGTGATCCGGGTGCAGACATCCGGGTGGAGAATGGTAGCGCCCGGAGATGAGAGGTGATATTCCCAGATGATCGAAGCAATTACGAAAATCCACACCACTTCTTCTTCGGTTACATTTGAATGTGGCGATATAGCCGTTATTGGAAACGGTGAGTTTCGGGCTTCATCAGGGAAAGTGGATGGTTTTATCCTGTATGCCGATACTTTGCGGTATGAAAACGGGATAAAGCTTTCCCGGGATGAACAGGGGAATTTGAAGTGCCTGTATCAGCACTTTGTATGGAACCGTGAAGATTTCATAGATTGGGATATTTGAACGATGATTTACGGTGAAAGAACAACCGTATAGAAAGCCGAAATAAAGGAGGTACGGATATGGATTTGTTGAAACAATGCCAGCTCTGGTTTGAGCAGGACGAGGTGCAGAAGGTGATCGATACCCTGGAAGCGATTCCCGCTGAGGAGCGCGCCCCGGAACTGGACAGTGAACTGGCCAAGGCATATATCGCCGTTGCAGGCATAGGGGAACGGGAGCCTTTTGAAAAGGCGCTGGAACTTCTGGCCCCCCATGAGGAGTATTTTGCCGAAGATCACTGCTGGAATTATCGAATTGCTTCGGCCTATTACTATCTGGATGAGGAAGGCCCCGCCCTGCGTTACTTTGAAAAGGCCTTGAAAGCCCGCCCGGGCGACAAAGATACCCAGGAGTACATAGACGATTGCCGCCGTCGTTTGTCTCTGCCCCGGTTTGAAAAGAACTTCCGGGAAAGAACGCAGGAAGCGTGGGCGGCCTTTGCTCAGATTGAGGCAGAACTGCGTCAAATCATAGATACGGACGAAACACACCAGCGCGGCGAAGAACTGGTTGAAAAATGCGGGAATGCACTCAAGACGGCCCTGCGTGATACTTCCTTCGAGCTGGGCTTCAATGGCGAAAAGCATGAATTGATCCTCAGTCCAGAGGGGCTTCGCTCCCGCCTGTTCCCGTTGGTGTACTTCCAGAAGCAGGCCCCAGAATCGGTGCTGGAGCATTGGGATATAAGGGTAGGCCGTCAGCCCTGTGAGGGGTTCGAGCTGCGGGCTGGAGAGATCAAGGTTCGGGCTGAGGATGTGCAGATGTGGGCCGAGAAAACCGACGATCAGCGGGTGAGTCTGGTCCTTTGCTGTGAAAAGCTGACGCCGATCCTGAAAGAGAACACCGACAAGGTCTGGTGGGCGCTTTCTATGCTGGTGGATCAAACCATCGGAGAAGTTTCCGCGATCGCCTTTGTTGCCGGGTTTGATGTTTATGCTCAGCCGAAAGACGAACCGGCCATGCGCCTTTCCCAGCTGCCGGAGTTGCTGCAGAGCATGGGACTCTCCCTTTGGAGGGATGGCAGCGACTATCTGGAAAACAGCTACCTTACCTACGAGCTGGAACCGGTGGAGGACCCGGAGGCTGACTGGCGGTTGGATGTCTATACTGGAAGCTGCCGTCTGCCAGTGCTCATCAACGACTATCTGGCTGCCCGCAGCGACGCGGTGGATGAGTACCACAGGGATGGCATCGTAGCGGGGTTCCTTTGCTACCCATTGGATGGATTTACCGGAGAGGAGCGGAGCAAAGCCATTCTGGACTTCCGAGATGATTTGAGAGATGCCATTCTGCGGGAGGCAGGAGCGGAAGCCGTGACCTTCCTGGGTGGGGCTACCGGTCTGTACCATGGGTATCTGGATTTTATCGCATGGGATCTGCCCGCTGTATTGACCGCGGCACAGGCATTCTTTGAGGGAAGCAACCTGCCCTATGCGCACTTCCATGTATTCCGGCGAGATGTGGGCGGTGTGCCGCTGCTGGATGAGGCGGAACCGGAGCCTGATATTCATGAGGAAACCGGCTCCCTGCTTTCAGCAGAGGATATTGAAACACTGGAATCTTATGATGACGGAATCTCCGGCTACTTCTGGAGAATGCTTCAATGGCTGGAGGATTTCATCAAAACTGGCATTGAAGAAGGAAGATTCACCGAAAAGCAGGCACACCAGGACCTGCAGATCGCCCTCTGGTACGCCTTCGCCTGCCTTAATCTGGATGATTATATCCATTATTATCAGGCAGCCCAGTGGATGAAGGATTCTGAGAAAAATGCCACAGGCTGTGCTACCTGGTACTATCGGTATTCTGTGGCGCTGATGTACTGCAGCAGGCTGGAAGAAGCGCTCAACTATGCGGAGAAGGGGGCTCAGGAAGAGCCGGACTACCCCTGGATCTGGCTGCAATTGGGGAAACTGAGAGCGCATTTTGGTGACAAAGCTGGTGCGCTGGATGCTGTTAAACAAGGATTGAAACTGGAACCCGGTGATTATGAGTTCCTGACCTTGCAGCAGGAGATCAAATCCGGAGCGACTTTGGAGCAGATGGAATATCATTGGATTAACCCGGATGCCGACCAAACGCTCCAGCAGGGACTGGACGAGGATGCGGATGGGAAACAATATGCTCTGGCGTGTATCCGAGTAGACAAAGCAGGTCTTGCCGAATTTTATGAGCTGTTCCACCCGGAGAAGTATGGCTATGAGAAAAATTCACCCTGCTGCGAATTTCGATACATGGTGAAGGAACATCTTGTGGATCTTTCCTTCCGTATGAACGAAGCCGGACTCTCCAAAATGGGAACGGACTGGCTGCGGCAGCTCAAAGAACGGTTGGACAGCGGGGAATGGTTGCTCCACACCCCGGAAGGGGAATCGGAGGGGACTTTGGTTGCAGTCTTCGTGGAGCAGAACCGTCGCATCAGTCTTGTCTATCAGCAGGCGGGAGACGATCAGTATTTTCAGATTTTTCTGAATCCGGACGGTACAAAGGCGGATGCCATCTGGTCCTCGGCGGACAAGCGTGAGCCTGAGGTTTATTCGGAGGATGAGATGTCTGCGATAGAGCAGCACATCAAAAACATGTTTGGTGAGTTTGAGAATGTATTCCATGAGCTGGTTTCTCCCGACATCCATGTGGACATCTGCATTGTTCCTCCTTCTGAAGAGCGGGATTATTACACACTGGTAACGATGGGGATGGGTGCTCACCGGATGAATGTGCCGAAGGAGCTGGAGGAATACAAGCTGGAGCGGGCGGAACTGGCCATCGCTCTGCCGCCGGATTGGAAACTGGATGAGGAATCCCTGAAGGATGAGCGGTGGTACTGGCCCATTGGCCTCTTGAAAGTGTTGGCCCGCCTGCCCATTTCCAACGATACCTGGTTGGGCTTTGGCCATACAATGGACAAGCAGTCGCCATTTGCGGAGAACACGGCACTCTGCGGCGCACTTCTGGTAGGCCCGCAGGATGTTGTCTGGAACGGAGGAGAAGTCTGCACTTTGCCCAGCGGCGAGGAGGTCAACTTCTATCAAGTGATCCCGCTCTATCGTAATGAAATAGAGTATAAGATGGAGCATGACGTGGACGCTCTGCTGGAAAAGATGGCAGGCATCAGTTTTGTGGTCAACCCCACCCGCCAGAATGCCATCACCAGAGGAACGCTTGCAGAGGAGTTCACCGACGATATGGACGATGCCGACTGGCATCTGGAAACCATTCAGCAAAAGGGCCTGCCGGTGGACGAGATCAATGCCTACAACCACATGGCAATCTATCTGCGCTGGTGCATGGAGCATGATCTGATGAGCGCGGAATTTATGGAGCGGTACTGGGAGCAGGTGCAGCTGTTTATGGCAGATCTGAGCCGCGCTGATCTGCGTGGCTTCATCCGGGACCAGCTGAAAGGGCAGCTCTTTGGGGCTCTGTTCAACAAGGAGGGCGCAGCCTTTGCCGGATATTACTATGGCGAGGCGGACAGTCCGTACTTCCCCAGCGACATTGACAACTATGCCTTGGAATATTTCGGCTCGGAGCAATATTATTCCGATAAGTTCCAGGATGAAGCCTATCTGTTCATCCCATTCGATGAAAACTATTATCAGGCTATGGCAAAAGTTATGGAAAAGCGGTTTGCCAACTGGCAGGGACAGAGTTTCGATGAGGCCACTCTGGAGCCTTCGGACCTTGCTAAAACCATGATGGAATATCTGGACTGTGAATGTACCTATTTTCCCTCAATGACGGATGATGACCCCATTATGTCGGCATACAACTACGCCAAACGGGAAAGTGTCAAGGAGGGCTTTGTGCCGGTTCTGCTTAAGGCGGATGACGAAATCCTGTGGGAATGCCTGATTCTAAATTCCGATCCGGACAGCGATAGCAAGGACGACTATGCTTTCGACCCGGACAAAGTTGCCGCATACCGAAAGGAAATGCTCTCCGCCCCCATCAAGAACAGTAAAGCAGTTCTGGAGGAAATGATTGGGCAGCGCAAAGAAGAAGCCGAGGATGACGATATGGATTGGGTTGAGGAGATCCTGGGCGAGATGGAAGGCGGATATGAGAACCGTCGTTTTTCAAGCTACTGGAACTCCGATAATAAGATGACATATCCTCTCATTCTGGCTAAAATCCCTGTGAAGAACCCTTGGGAGATTTTTGCCTATCTGCCCTTTGGTGGCTGGAATGAATGTCCTAACACGCCGGAATTAATGGCAGTTGCGAAATGTTGGTTTGAACAGCATGGGGCGGTGCCCGCTGCCATGAGCCATGACGAGTTGGAGTTTCTGCTCCCGGCTCCTGTTTCCGAGAAAGAGGCCATAGATGTGGCGGTGGAGCTGTACGGCTTCTGCCCAGATGTGATTGACCAAGGCCCGCAGGACGCCACCGTGGGCACTCTGGCCGATGTGCTGCGGCAGTCAACTGTCTGGTATTTCTGGTGGGATTGATGAGAGCTTGTGTGGACAAAGGAGTTCTGCGCCACCTTTGTCCACCAGACGGACATTACACGAACACCTGTTTTTTCAAAGGCGGGTTTGCCGTAAGAGTGTGGCTGTGATGTCAAAACAAAAGGGGCTGTTGCGCAACTTTCGTTTTGCAACAGCCCCTTTTCTCATTTACGTAAGAATCTTCTTGCTCTTTGTACGGTTGCACTTTCAGCATAGGGTCTGTAGATTCGTTTCTTCAGTGCGGCCACCCTTTGAGACGGGGATAATATGCTGCCTTATTTTTGACCAGCCTTTCCATTTGAAATTTTGATTTGCAGCCTGGATAGATGCAACAATTAGACTAAAAACGCAGAAAAACACCTAAAAAGGTGGTTTTCCTAAGAAAGGAGGTCCGAGCGACAGAACTGGCACCATCTTGCTCCCAAAGCAGGCGCGCTACCAACTGCGCTACGCCCGGATATAAAGTCGTAGAATGGTCCGGGCGTATCCTCCCAAAGAATGCGTATTCTGTCCCGAACAATTTCTGGAACATAAAAAAGCAGGGCGGCCCTGATCGGTTGGTCGGACCACCCCGCAGTGAATCTGAAAAAGGACATAAGAAACTTCAGGAATCAGCAGCTCTTCAATGCTGAATCAAAAACCAGCCATCAAGAAAAGAGCTTGCTCTTTCTGCGCACCATGTACATGTCGGGATCAGCCAAAAGGGCGTATGGATAGGGACCAGGCGTGAAATCATCCTGACGCACCTTCTGTACGGTAAGGGTGCCGGAGAAATGCAGCTCGTTTTCCGGATCCATATCATCAACAATCAGGTCATAACTGCTGTGAGGAGGCAGGGTCAATTCCAGGGCGCAGGAAGGCACTTCGCTGCGTTTGAAGTTATCCGCCTGGTAGCGCAAAGGCTGTGCAGAATGCAGCAAGGATTGAGAGACATATCGTCTCAGGCACATGCGGTATATCTCGCTGGGAGTCGCCCCGTATGAAGTGGACGGTTGTTTTCGGGTTTTGTCTGCATGTCCCATCAGTTTGGGGATTTCCGGAGCATCGAAACCGCTGTGACAATAAAGGAAGGTGCAGAAGTTGCGTCGTTCCGAGTGACCGGTCAGTCGACGGTATACGTGTTCGTTTTGCTGCTTGATATTGAATACATACTGTCTGGCAGCGTACAAGGACTGGAGCATGCCCTCATTGCGCAGCAAGTCAGTAATAGCGTTCGACAGATGATCCCGATAAATGCGCATCGTTGCGGGATCGGTGAGGAAGGCGTCACCTTCCGATTGACCGCAAAGCAGCTGCAGGGAGAGGTCTCCATGGATTGCACTCAAAGTCATCGCCCGTTGATACATGGCTTCGCCTACCTCTGGGCATAAGGGGATGATGCGATAGGACGGCAGAGTTTTGGGCATTTCGGTGCGCTTGCCGTCTGGCAGCAGCTGGCCGGAAACACGCAGATAATACATCCGTCCCTGCGATCCATCCAGATAGCCCAGCGAGCAAAACAGCAGACCGGTAAACTCGCCGATGCGAAGGCCGGTATCGGTGAGAATGCTGATCACATCGGCAAGCGGGGAGGTTTTGCACAATGCGAGCAGCTCGTCAGGCGGCAAGCTGCGAACCCCATCCACCTGAGACATAATCGATGACAGGTGGGATGTTTTGCCGTCGAGGTCCGGGGGAAGACAGTCAATCTGTATGTCATCCTCTTCAATCAGGTAACTGATCAGCTGTTTCAGCAAACCGTAACGCTTCTGTGCCGCAGATGGCACCTCCTGATACGGATCATCCTTTTTGCCTTTTGTCGCTTTGCGTGCAGCATCGCAGATGGCTTTGAAAACAGCGGTATAAATCTCATCGTTGATTGTAAGCGCGTTGATACCATCCAGATGAGGAATCAGTTTATCGAATTGATAACCATAATCCTTGACCGTGAGCGGAGCCCAGTTTCTTTCGCGCTGTGAAAAGGCAAAAAATGCATCCCGGTAGGTGCGGGCCAATTCTCCCAGATCGACCGCGGGAGCGGTGGAAGCCTGCCCGGAATCAAAAAATCCAGCCAGATGCATCTGTGCAATGATACCGTCAGCAATGGACGGGAAGAGGTTCTTTCGGATATCCTCAATGTCCCTGCCGAAAATTGCTGTTTCGGCGGGTTTGTCGCTGTCGCTGCCGCGGAGCTGCCGTTTTGTGATCGCCTTTCCGGTTTTCGGATCACGGGGTGTAATGCGAATACGGCAGGGTGTGTCACTTGCTTTGTATGAGGAGGGATACGACAGGTTTGTTTTAAAATATACGCCGTTGTGTTCAAAATCTTCCATTAATTATTGGACCTCCATGATGCCAGAATGGCATAGTTGCTGTTGATGCGGATGGTTTGCGCTGTATCGGTGTTGTTTTCTATATGGAAAATGCGACGCTGCGGAACAGACTGGTCTGAAAACGGTGTGTACCGGCGCAGTCTGAGATAGCGGGTAACGGCATAATCGTCGCACAGGGTGTCCAGGTAATGTTGCTCATCCATTGTCGTAGCGGGCAGGCCGAACATAGCGTGGACCATGGCATCATCGGCCCCGCAACATTTGGCGATGTATTTGGCATCCCGCTGTAACAGCTCAATGTCCCGCTTTTCGGTCTGAAACCTGGATTTGCCGCTCTTCTTCGTGCGTGGAATGTTCGCTTTGGGGATGCCGGCCTGCTGCATGATCGAGTTGATGCGATCACGGATATCTTTTGCTCCAACGATTTTGCCCGAAATCGTGCCAGAAAGACGCATGTCAGCAATTTGAGCATCGGAATACCCGGAGCTGTGCAGATACTCAATATACTTCAGCATAACGTTTGCCACCCATGGAGCAAGAACGACACGCCGCAAACGATGAATCGGGAAATCGTCATTATCGGCACTGATTGCACGGCAAACAGTGTTTGTGTCCCGGATCTGTTTGGTCACCGTGATGGTGTAGCAGTTTTCATCACGCAGTTCCAGCTGATCGATGTCGCCAAAACACAGAGCGGGAATTTCGTTGGGGGCCAGACCGGTGTAGATCAGTGCAACCAGCCAGAGATCATAAAGACGATCGGCGGGGGCAAGAATGGAAAAGAGAGCGGCGCGGAATGTATCGTCCAGATGATTTTCACGGCAGCTGTTGATGATCCCACGGTTCTGGCGCTTTATGCGGGTGATTTCATCAGAGAGTCGCACTCCTTCGCGTGCAGCAGAATATCCGTTTTGCACAAGCGATTGGAACAACAGTCTGTATGCCGCCTGTGTATGGGTTTTTGCAGTTAGCGAGATGGTTTCATCGTTTTTAAGTCGACTATTAAGCCGCTGAACGATTGCCTTCTGCCGATCGGGCGACAGCTGATGAAGCTGGATGTCGCCGATCATCGGCAATATAATTCTGTTGATACAAGACCGCAGTGATGCAGCTTCTTTGAGAGATTTGTCTGCGTAAAGGGTGTCGCCCACAAAATGGACGTAATCGCGCACGGTCACGTTTCCACATTTCAAATTACTTTTCCAGAGGGGGCGAAAAAGCAATTTGGCGATGCGTTCCAGTATCGGGTAGGCTTCCTGGTGAAGGAGTTCTTCTGCCTTTTTACGGCTTTTTCCGCGGCGTGCGAGTTTGAATTCGGCATTGGGATGGGAACGTGCCTTCTTTTGAATTTCCTCCAAATCCGGGCTAATCAGTTGGGCAAGGACAGAATATTCCTGCTGGCGATGTTCCAGTTCTGCAGCCAGCTCGGCATTGGTATATGGCTTTTTGGTGTTGGGGTTGATCAACTTATAGAAAGCGTCGTAGCTTCCTCTATATGGTTTGGTGACTTGGCGGCCGGTTCCGCCCATGATCGGAAAGTCGTTTTTGGAATGGCTCATATGCCGAATCCTCCTGAGGTTATAAGAATTTGTGTTGTTTGGTTCTTATGAAACCCCTTTTTCGGATTCTTTCCAGTTTTTATGCATATGGCTGCGTACAAATTTTTTCGGCAAGTTCGAAGGGGAGACTTATGGTCGTGAAGGGCTTGTCCCTCCGCTCATCGGGTTTTCCCTATTATAGAAAGATTTTCGGGTTCATTTAAGACAAAACCACCTGCGTTTTTCATTATGGATTGTATGGTGGTACATTCGTCCTTTTTTCGGTAGAAACAAAGCAAGGGAAGAAGCAGAAAATGAAGCTGCTTTTTCCTTGGGTGCGGTTATGCCCTGGCATGCTGCTTTGCCGGTTCCTTGTTGGACAGTGAAAGTTTCTTCTCTTCCTTCAATTTTTACCTTGCGTGAAGAAGCCGGAGGCTTCTTGAATCGGACAATCTCCTGCAGGGAGAACGCCCAAAACAAACAACGCCCCAGACATGGCAGAAAGCTCTGCTGAGTCTGGGGCGTTTTGTGGGGGCACTTCTCATTGGTTATTGAGAAGCGCCGCTTTGTTTCAGTAAGCCGTCAAAAAGGTGTTTTTTTAGGAGTCGGCGTCCTCCTTGTTGGGTTGGACAGTACCCCAGGGGTGGTGAGGGGGCGCATAGATGGACGACAGCTTCAGAGAGCAATCGCCATCGTTGAAAATGTTGTGCCAGGTGCCGCAGGGCACAAAGACAGCGTCACCAACATGCAGGGTGTACGTGGTGTTCAGATGACATTTGTTGGAGCCCATCTTGACAATGGCTTTGCCGGCCTCCACTCGGATGCACTGGTCCGTATCGGGATGCATCTCAAGGCCGATGTCATCGCCAACAGGGATGCACATCAGGGTCATCTGAAGATGATGACCGGTCCAGAATGCAGTTCGGTAGTTTTCATTTGCACGTGCGGCACAGAGAATGTTGGCAACATAAGGGTTGGGGCCGTGGTCAGTCTGGTCGCAGTTGTTGAAACAGGAATCGTGGTTCATGGTTTTTTCCTCCATTTCGTTATGTGATGTTTCATGATATGCAGCCTGCCACCAGAGTGTGAATTCCCCCGATCTGTGTCGATGGCAAAGTATATGATATTGCAGCAGTAAGTACAATGCACAACAGGGAAGTCTGCTTTAAGAAGTTCCATCAGATTATCAGCACGGCTTAGTAACCTCTCCTAACGCTTTTTTGTATGAGTTCAACCTGCTCTTTTCGATGAAGCGCCGTTTCATAAGAGTGATAGGTCTCTCAATGCTGCTTCTGTTTTTTGCCTTCGTATGAGGTGTAAACCACGCCAAAACTTTTGTTTCGTTTTACGATAGATGCCATATCAATTCCTCTTTTTTGAAATTTATCATAGCAGTTCTGCATATCGAAAAGGGGAGCATCGCTCAAATGTGTTCCTGGCAAGCGATTTGTCAAGGGGGCTTTTTCTTTCCGTGACAAAATATGCCCGCCCCATTGGATAACCATAGCAATTCGGTAGCTTTTCCAAATCGGCCCGCATGTCCAAAATGTCGGCCGATGCCTGGTGGGCAGGGCGCTTGTGAGGAAAGGTGGGAGACTTGACAAAATATGCGCCATACAGATCCGGCGCCGAAGGGCAAATCGAAGGGCCAAATGAAAAAGTTCAAACGCTGGCGGCCCCTGAGCCTCGCCCCGGCAAAATAGGCCGGATTTCGGACGAGATAGACAATCCCCCTTGAGCTGCGGCAGCGGGCCCTGTATACTGCATAATAAAAGATGGACAGGAGGCGCCGTTCATGTGGGATTTGCTGATCGTGGGCACCGGCCCGGCCGGGGTATCTGCCGCGTTGACCGCCAGGGCCAGGGGGCTTTCGTTCCTCTGGTTTGGCAGCCGGCGGCTCAGTGACAAGGTCGAAAAGGCAGAGCGTATCCTGAATTACCCCGGCCTGCCCCGGGTGACCGGCCGGGAGCTGCGGGACGCTTTTCTGCGGCAGGTGGATGATCTTGGCATCCCAATCCAGCAAGCACGGGTGGCGGCGGTCTACGAGATGGGCGGGCACTATGCTGTCTGCGCCGGGCCGGATTTCTATGAAGGGCGCTGCCTGATCCTGGCCACCGGCGTGGCGGCACGCGGGCAGATCCCCGGCGAAAACCGGCTGCTGGGCAAGGGGGTCAGCTGCTGCGCCACCTGCGACGGCGAGCTGTACCGCGGGCGGAACATCGCGGTGGTGTGCGAAAGCCAGAGCCTGGAGGAGGACGTCCGCTTTTTGCAAAGCGTGGCGGGCCATGTGGAACTGTTCTGCACCTACGCGGGCGGCCTGGCCGATACACCGGGCTGCCACAAAGGCCGGCCCCAGACCATCGAGGGGGACGACCGGGTGACCGGGGTGCGCTGGGCGGATGCGACCCTCCCGGTGGAGGGCGTGTTCTGCCTGCGGGAAACGGTGGCCCCGCAGGCGCTCCTATCCGGCCTTGCCATGGAAAACGGCCATATCCAGGTGGACCGGGCCCAGCGCACCAACCTGCCCGGCTGCTTTGCCGCCGGGGACTGCACCGGCCGCCCCTACCAGTACGCCAAGGCAGTGGGCGAGGGCAATGTGGCGGTGCACAGTGCGCTGGCTTTCTTGGCACAACCGCAGGAGGAGCCGCGATGAAACCCGGCTGGCTGGGCTACCTGGGGCGGCTGGCGGGCGTGCTGGCCGGCAATGCGCTGCTGGCCTACGGGGTGGCAGCGGTCTACCTGCCTGCCGGGCTGGCGGTGGGCGGCGCCACTGGCGTAGGGCTGATCCTCCACACACTGTTTGGGCTGGACACCGCTGTGTCCGTCTTTGTGCTGAACCTGGGCCTGCTGGTGGCCGGATGGGCCTGCATCGGGCGGGAGTTTGCCATCAACACAGCGGCCGGGTCGCTGGCCTATCCAGTGTTTCTGGGGCTGTGCCAGCGTTTGCCTGCCTTTTCCCTGCTCGAAACCGACCGCTTCGCGGCCCTGGTGTGCGGGGCCTGCTTTGTGGGGGCCGGCGTGGGGGTTACACTTCGGGCCGGCGCTTCCACCGGCGGCAGCGACTCGCTGGCCATGATCCTGCACCGAACCATCCGGCTGCCGGTAGCGGGGGTCAAAATGGCCGCTGACTACGGCGTGATGGCCATGGCGTTCTGGATGGCTGGCGGGCGCAACCTCTGGTTCAGCGTGATGGCCCTGGCCATCGAAACTTTTGTGATGAACCGGACCATGCTGGCGGGCGCCGCCCAGCTGCAGCTGCTGGTGATCTCCGACCACTACGAGGAGATCCGGCAGGCCCTGCTTTGCGAGGCACAGGCCGGCGTGACGATGCTCCACGCAGACACCGGCCTGCGGCGGACGCCGGGCAGCGTGGTGTTCTGCGTCATCCCTAACAAGAAGCTGTACGGCGTCAAGGCGGCCATCCGCCGCATCGACCCCGGCGCATTTTTGACCATCGCCGCCGTCCGGGAAGTGCAGGGCCAGGGGTTCACCGCCGCGCGCATCCCCCTGCCGGTGGGAAAATAGGAGGAAACGTATGCAATCCAAACTTGTTGCCGCCAAGGACTACCATGAAGTGGCTCTGGACATCCCGGCGTTTGTGCCCGACCAGGCCGCTTTGCAAAAAGAGCTGGACCGGCTCCGCAACCCGTATGTGACCTGGAAACCGGGCGACGCGGTGGCTGCCGGCGATATGGTCCGCTGCTCGCTGCGCTCCGCGCTGCCGCGCTTTCAAAAAGACAGCATCCGCTTTGTGGCGGGCAGCGGGATGTACAATCCAACGCTGGAAGCCCTGGCCATCGGCATGCAGGCCGGCGAGACCCGCACGGCGACCTTGCCGGAGGGCGAGGTCGCCCTGACCGTGCAGGCCGTGCAAAAGCGGGTTGTGCCCGCGCTGACCGACGAGATGGCCGCCGCGTGCAAGCTGCCGGGGGTACGCACGGTGGCCGGGTACCGGCGCTACCTGCTGGCGCAGCAGCGGGACAAAGCCGCCGCGCAGGCCGCCTGGACGCTGGCCGCCCGGATCAAGCGGGCGGTGCTGGACGAATCCGTGTTTGTGCTCTGCAAGGCGGACTGGAAGCAGGCGGTGGAGCGGGAGCTGGACCGCTGCCGGGCCATCGCCCGGCAGAGCGGCATGGTGCTGGAACAGATGACCCCCGAGCAGTTTGCCGGGAACATCCCGGTCAAGAGCTACGCCGAACTGGTGGCCATGACCCAGGACACCTGCTTTGACAGCCTGCGCTGCTGCCTGCTGGGGCAGCATTACGCCCAAAACGATGGCTTTGCCGTGACCGAGGCGGGCTACGCCGCGTTCCTGCAGGACTACGCCGCCACCTGGCATACCACCGCGGAGGAGGCCCGGGCCGCCATGCCCAAAGAAACCTATACATTCAACCAGTACGCTGCCCATGCCGAGGAGGTCTGGCGCGCCCACGCGGACCGGCTGTACCGGGACAAAAACCCGCTGCCCGACGCGGAATGACCCATCCCCATGAAACACAACAGGAGGCACCCCTATGATTCAACAGGCCAACAGCGAAAACTTTGAAAGCCTTGTCCAAGACGGTTTTGTGATCGTCGATTTTTACGGCACCACCTGCGTGCCCTGTAAGCTCTTTGCCCGCATTCTCGAGGATTTGGACGCCGAGATTCCCTTTTTGAACATCGTCAAACTCAACACCACCGAGAACCCCGGCCTGGCCGAACAGTACGGCATCCGAGCGGTGCCCACCGTCCAGTTTTACAAGGACGGCAAGCTGGTCCACAGCCATGTGGGCGTGATGCAGCCGCAGCAGGTCAAGGATGTGATCGCCCGGTACATGTATGACTGAGCCCTGCGGCGGAAAGCGGCAGAATAGACCCGCAACCGGACAAAATCGACACCGCTGCTGTTTTCCCGTGTAAAAATGTGGTAAAATACAGCCAATAACCAAGCCGGTCGTCTGGGAAAGGATGTGTGCAGGATGAAAGCGGCAGCCCTCACACAGCCAAACCCGGCGCCGCCGGCCCCTGCCGCCCGAACGCTTGACCGGGCGCAGGCAGGACAGTAAAGTCAATGGAGACCTAGCCAGTTTTGTGCGCGGCTGCGGCACCCCCGGCCACCGGGCGCGCCGCGCTCCCCGCAAAACCGGCGGGTCTCTCTTGCTTTCCGGGGCATTGCCGGAAAGGGAAGGGAGGAACAAATGGAACAGAACGCATTGTTCCGCAAGCGGTACGGCAGTTTCCGGCGCTTTTTTGCCATGCTGGGCAAGGCGCGGCTGCCTTATCTCTGGATCGTGGGGTATCTGGCGGTATCGGCCCTCATTGCCAATGTGAGCGTCAGCACGACCGAATACAGCGCCGCGCTGTTCGCCGGCCAGGTGGGCCTTTTCGCCGTCGTGCTGCCCTACCTGTTTTTTACGCTGCTATCGCTGGTGATCGGCTCCATTTCCAGCCTGACAAGCAACCTGTGCCTGGCGCGGATCGACCGGAACCTGCGGCGGATGGTGTGGAAAAAGGTCGTGCATCTGCCGCTGCAATTCTATGAGGCCAACAACCCCAAGGAGCTGCTCAGCCGCATCACCACCGATGTAACCAGCATCAGCACCCTGATCATGCAGGTGCTTTTGCCGGTGTTCACCACGGCGTACTCCAGCCTGCTGATGCTGGGGCGCGTTTCCAGCTATGACCAGCGGCTGATGTGGGCGCTGGTGATCGTGCTGCCCGTCAACATCCTGATCTCCTTTGTTTTGGGGCGGATGCGCTTCGGCGTGGCGGACCTGATCAACCGGCGCAACGCACAGCTGACCGCGGCCATCGCGGAGCGGGCCAACAATATGCTGCTGATCAAGTCGATGGGCACCGAGGAAAAAGAAGCGGTCGCCGGCGAAGCACGGATGAAAGCCTCCTACCAGGCCGAGGTGACCGACCTGTGGGTGCGCGGCCTGGCGCTGCCGATCAACGCCATCGCCAGCGCGCTGCAAAGCGTGGCGATCATCTTGGCGGGCCGCGCCTTTTACAGCACCGGCGCACTGGACCTGACCCAGTGGATCGCCTACTATGGGTTTGCGATCCAGCTCACAAACATCCTCAGCAACTACTGCAATTCCTGGTCCAACTTCAAGGGGGCGCAGGGGTCTGTGGACCGCGTGTCCCAAATCATGGACGAGCGGGAGGAGCCGTTGGACGAGGGCTGTGCTGCGGAAGTGCTCCGGGGGAACATCTCGCTGCGGGACGTGTGCTTCTCCTACGGGGACACAGCGCTGTTTACCGGTCTCAACGCGGAGATCCCTGCCGGAAAAATTACCGCGATCGTGGGCCCTTCCGGCAGCGGCAAGACGACGCTGCTGAACCTGATCGACCGGCTGTACCCGCTGGCAAAGGGGACCATCGCCGTGGACGGGCGGGACATTGCCGGTATTTCCCTGCACAGTTTCCGCCAGGCCGTGGGCTATGTGACGCAGGAGAGCGTGATGTATTCCGGCACCATCCGGCAAAACCTGCTGTATGGTTTGGACCGCACGCCGGACGACCGGGAACTGGACCGGGTCTGCGAGGCCGTGGGCATTCTGGATTTTGTGCGGGAGCAGCCGGAAGGCTATGACACACCGGTCGGGGAAGCCGGGGCCAGCCTGTCCGGCGGGCAGCGGCAGCGCTTCTCAGTGGCGCGGGCGCTTTTGCAGAAGTCGGATATCCTGCTGCTGGACGAGGCGACCGCCGCCATGGATATATCCGGCAAGGACTGTGTCTGGAAGAGCATCCGCACCCTGATGGCCGGCAAGACGGTGGTGTATGTGGCCCACGACGCCCAGACGCTGCAAAACGCCGACTGGATCCTGGTGCTGGAACACGGGACGGTCACCGCGGCGGGCGATCGCCAGACGGTTTTGCAGCAAAGCGCGTTCTGCCGTGAAATGATGGACCTGAAAGGAGGGGCCTCCGCATGAAAAACAAGCAGAAAGCCAAGTTCTCCTTTGGGGCGTACCTGTCCTTTTTTACCCGCTTCCCGATCCCGTGGTGGCTGTTTTTGCTCTCGCTGCTCCTGGGGTTTGCCAACACCGAGGTCGTGCTGGCCGTCTCCAACTATCTGATCCGCATCAACAAGGGTGAGCTGTACAACGGGGTCATCATCGGCTATGCGCTGATGAACGTTTTCAACGCCCTGCTCAGCATGCTCATCAACCTGACCGGCGGGTACGGCAGCGCCCTGGTCACACTGCGGGCGCGCAAACTGCTCTGGCGCAAGATCCTCCACCTGCCCATGCGGGAGGTGGAGCGCCGCCAGCCCTCCGCCCTGATCTCCGGCCTGGTCAACGACATCACCCAGGCCAGCCTGGTGGTCCAGATGGCATTTAACACCATCGTGTCCCTGTACAGCTTTTTCCGCTGCTGCTGGGAGATGTACCGCTTTGACGGCACGCTCTCGCTGTATATGCTGCTGTTGCTACCCATCGCGGTGCTGGTGTTCGCGCTGGTGGGCCATCTGCAATACCAGATGATGCTCCGACGGTACGACAGCCTGAACGTGATGACCACCTTTTTCTCCGAGCATATCTCGGCGGCCAAACACGTCAAGGCCCAGGCGATGGAGGACCTGGAAGTGACGGAGGGACTGAAAGCCATTGATTCGCGGTACAAGGCCGACCTCTACTACGCCTTCATGGTGGCGGTTCAGACGCTGTCCAACTCCCTCTACAACACCATCGGCACCATCGTCATCGCGTTGTGCGGGTCGGATTTGATCCGGCAGGGCAAAATGCCCGAGACCGGTATCAACGATTTCTCCACCTACAAAGGGCGGGTGGACCAGTATACGGCGGAGGTGCTGACCCACTACCAGACCCTCAAGGGCACCCAGGGCGCTTTGCAGTATGTGGGCGTGCTGCTGGACGGCCCGGAGGAGGACCCCCAGGCCGGCGATCCGCTGCCGGACAAACAAACGGCGCAGGATATCCGGCTGGAGCGGGTCTCGTTCGGCTACATTCCCCAGCAGCCGGTGCTGCACGATTTGTCCTTCACGATCCCCCATGGCAAGGTGACGGCCATCATCGGCAACAACGGCTCGGGCAAATCCACCCTGCTCAAACTCCTCCAGGGCATCTATGCGCCGGACAGCGGCCGTATCTGGCTGGGCAGCACGCCGGTGGACGAGTCGAAGCCCTGCGAACTGCGGCGGCAGTTCGGGTATATCCTGCAAAACAACCCGCTCTTCTCCGGGTCGGTCCGCGACAACATCGCCTACGGCGAAACCGGCTCGGCCGACCAGCGCCGGGTCGAGCAGGCGGCCCGCCTGGCCGATGCCGACAGCTTTATCCGCCAGTTGCCAAACGGCTATGACACCGACGTGGGCGCGGCGGGGGCGCTGCTGTCCGGCGGCCAGCGGCAGCGCATCGCCATTGCGCGGGCCCTGTACATCCGCCCCACCTACCTGCTGATGGACGAAGCCGGGGCCAGCCTTGACCACCGCAGCGACGCGGCGATCTTCCGCACAGTGCGCGAGGAACTCAAGGGCCATACCATCATTGTGGTGGCGCACGATATGCGCACAGTGATGGATGCCGACCTCATTGTTGTGCTGAACCACGGCGAACTGGAAGCCACCGGCACCCACGACGAATTGCTGGCGGCCAGCCCGACCTATCGGGACTATCTGAAAAAGCAGGGCTTTGCCCTGCCCGGGGAGGAGGCGGCGAAATGAAACGGTTTACGGTGATCTTCTCGATCCTGCTGGTGCTTTGTTTTGGCGGCACCCTTGCGTATGTGGCCGCCACGCCGGATTTCGTGCCGCCTGCGCCGCCGTACCGGCGGCGCAGGCGGAGGACCCGGACGCCCCGGTCTGGAACGAAACGATGGACAGCCTTCTTGCCTGTTTGGAAGAGAAGGGGCTGATCAGCGGGGAGCGCCTCACGCTGGCCAGCGATGGGCTGTGCTCGCTGGCCGTCTCGGAGAGCGGGGCCGAGTTCTACTGGTGGGACCTGGATGCGCTGGACAAGGACAGCGCCGAGTACGCCGCCTATGAAAGCCTGAAAACTGAGGGCAGCATTGACCTGTTCAACAGCGGCAGCCTGATCTCCCCGGCCAGCAACGGCCCGTTCGCGCTGCTGACAACGGGCTACACCGGCGACGTGGACGCGCTGACCGATGCGTTTATGGCCTTTGGGCAAAGTGAAACAAAAGCGGGGTGAAGAGATGAAAATGCGGGCTCTTCTCGTCGAAAGCGATCAAAAACGCAGGGCGCAACTGTGGAACCTGCTGCGCATGTATCAAGTGTTTACACTGGCAGGCGAGGCGGACACTTCGGAGGAGGCTGTGACCCTGCTCCAGAAGCAGAAGGTGGATGTTGTATTTTGCAACCACCAGCCGGCCCCGCCCAACCGCACCAGCACGGGGGATTGGTTGGCCACGGTTCTCGCCCAAAACCAGCCGGACATACAGGTCGTGATGTACGCCGACACCACAGAGTGGGCGTTTGAAGCCTACCGCAGCCAGTGCGCCGGCTACCTGCTGCTGCCCTTCGACCCGCTGGCGCTGCAGGCGCTGGTCAACCGCCTGCGCTATGTGTTCGATTTGCAGCAGACCAAGCGGGAAGCCGCCAACCGCAGCCTGCTCATCAAAACGCGCAGCGGTTACCAGCTCACGCCGGTCATCGACATTTTGTTTGTCGAGCGCAGCAACCGCAAAAACCGCATCGTCACCCAGTCCGGCACCGAGATCCACCCGCTGGGCTACACGATGAACCAGTTGGAACAGATGCTGGAGGGGTGCGGCTTTTACCGGTGTTACCAGTCCTTTATCGTCAACCTGTCCAAGGTTTCCTTCATCCGGGCGGATGGCAACAGCAAAACCTATGCCATCCAGTTTGACGGCTATGACGGCGAAATCCTGCTCAGCCGGGACAAATACCCCGAACTGCTCACCCTGCTGAAAGAAAAATACGCCAACATTGACTTTTGAAAAACCGGCCTGCCGGGGACATCTCTCGATCTCCCGGCAGGCCGGTTTTTATTGCTATTCGTTTGGGTTTGGCGCCGGCGGCGAGGCTTTGGCTGGCTTGCCTCTCAGCACATCCCGCTGGTCATCAGCCGGATGATCGTGCGGTCGGTCTCCCGCATTCCCTCGCTGGCCAGGGTGCCCACATTGCGGATGGTGTTCTCAACGCCCTTGACCACAATGCCGTCGCCGCCGTAAAACTGGCTGTGGTGCTGCTGCATCTTCCAGCCAAGCAACCCCGCCTCCACCGCCGAGGCGATCTTGGCCGCGCAGCTGGCCTTGGCGCCGTCGCAGATCATGCCCGAGTCGATGGCCACCGCGTTGACGATGGTGTGGGCGATCTCCTTGTACCGGCCGCCGTGCAGGTAGCACACCCCGGCCCCGGCACCGCACCCGGCGGCGGTGGCCCCGCAGTAGGCGGACAGGCTGCCGATGCCGGTTTTCAGGTGAATGGTCACCAGGTTTGAAACCACCAGCGCCCGGTAAAGTTCCTCCTGCGCCGAGCCCAGCGCCCGGGCGTAAATGATGATCGGCAGCGAGGCGGTCAGCCCCTGGTTGCCGCTGCCCGAGTTGATGACCACCGGCAGCTCGCAGCCGTTCATCCGGGCATCCGACCCGGCGGCGGCCCAGGCCTTGGCCCGATTGTGGGTGGAGTCGCCGTAGGATTCCAGCAAAATCCGCCCGATGTTTGCGCCCCACTGCCCCCGCAGGCCCTCTTTGGCAATGGCGGTGTTGCAGTCGATCTGCCGCTGCAGCACCGACTGCACGTCGGCGATCTTAACGGCGTCCGCAAACTCGACGATGCGCTCCACCGTCAAAAGGCTGCGGTCGGTGGCGTGCTTGGGGCCTTCCTCGGTGTAGGGGCGGTCGAGCAGCACGGCGCCGTCCTGTTCCAGCCGGATGACGTTGGTGTGGAAGCCGGCGATCTCGGCAAAGGCGGTGTGCCCGGCGGCGTTCACCCGCACCTGAATGTCAAAGATGTAGTCTTTCTCCGAGGGGTGGACGTGGACGATGCCTTGCTTTTCATAGGCGGCGATCTGTTCCACCTGTTCCGGCGTGATGCCGGCCAGCACCTGCAATTTGGCATCGGCGTCACCCGCCACAATGCCCGCGGCGGCTGCGACGGTCAGCCCCCGCTGGCCGCCGGTGTTGGGCACGACCACGCTCTTGACGTTCTTGATGATGTTGGCGCTGGCGTACACCTGCACATCCTCCGGCAGGCAGCCCAATGTCTTGCGGGCCAGCGCGGCACAGTAGGCCACGGCGATGGGCTCGGTGCAGCCCATCGCGGGCTGCAGCTCCTCGGCCAGAATGGCACAGTATTCGCTGTAGATTTTGTCCTCCATGGTATCCTCCTCAGTGGCCTTTCAAACACTCTCGATGCTGTCCAGCCCGCAGGCTTCCAACTGGGGCCGGCCGCCCACTACGCAGACGCCGCCTTGCAGCGCCGTTTCAAGCGCGTCGGCCAGGGCCAGCAGCGTGTCCGGCGTGGCGGACAGCAGCGCTTTGCGGCGGCGACAGCGCTCGGCGTAGTCCACGCCCTGCCAGTACCAGGTGTCGGCGGTGGTGCCCTGGGCCTGGGGCGAGAGCAGCGGTTCGCTGTCCGACACCGCGCCGATGATCAACCCGGTCAGGTCGCGGCTCTCCCGGCAGAACTGGCGCAGAAAGTCGGCGCAGCGGCTGTACGTTTCCAGGCTCTGCACGCCCCGCGGGTCGCGGTAGGACCAGCATGCCGCCAGGCCGGTGTCTCGCACCGCCAGCCCGGTACCGTAGGCCCCGCCCTGCACCCGCACGGCGTTCCACAGGTATTCAAGCCCCAGCAGCTTGGACGCCAGCTGCCAAGCGCCGGTGTAACCCTGCCCGGCGCGGCGGAAGTCCCCGCCGCAGCAGGCAAAGGCGATGTCGGCCGGGATGGCAATGCCCTCCCGCCGCGCACCCCAGGGGGCCAGCGCGGTAGCTTCGGGGGCGGCGACGCCTTCGGGCAGGGCCGCGGCCAGCCGGGCGGCGGCCTGCCCGGCCAGGTCATGGTCGGTGGTCACGGCCAGCGTCAGCCGGGCCTGGCAGGCGATGGCGTCCAGCAGGCTTTGCAAGGCCGGGCGCAGGGCGGCCCAGTCCCAATGATCCTCCTGGGCTTTGACCCACTGGTAGCCCGCAAACCCGGTCAGATATTCCTGCGCCGCGCCGGCAGCCGAGAACTGCGCCGCCAGCCGGCCAATGCCCACATTGTGCCCGGCCATGATGCAGTTCTGCATCCGCTGCGTCCGCAGCTGGCGCAGAATGTCTCGGGCGGCAGGCTCGGCGCTCAGGTCGGTGGTGGTCAGCACCTCGGCGGCCAGGTCCAGCGCTGCGTCCAGCTTGGGCTCCAGCGCGCTCAGGCTCAGGCAGAGCTTGACATGGCAGCGGTCGGTCTCGCCGGGGATCGCAAAGGCGGTGGCGTAGAACCGCAGTTCGCCGCAGGTCAGCCGGATGCGGTCGTTGAGCTGTTCCGCTGTGTAGTGCCGGGTGGGCAGGTGGCCCAGCAGTTGGCACAGATAGCCGAGTTCGCTCATCTGCTCGGGGCGCAGGCCGTCGGCGTCCAAGTAGAAGGTCACGTAGACGATGCCCCGCGTCTTGACCCGGTGCCGCAGCACCGGAATCCCCGCCAGTGTGGCCGTTTCCAGCGGCAGGTCAGTGGGGGCGGCGGGCAGGTCGGCCAGCGTCAGGCTGGGCAGCGTGGCCAGCGCTTCGGGGCTGTCCGGCGTTTGCTGCCAGGCGTCGAGCTCCTGCTGCTTTTGTTGCAGCGCGGTGCGGTCGGCTTCGGTCCAGGCGGCGGCCTCCCGGGCCAGACGGTCAGCCTCGGCCTGGCGGCGGGCCTCGCCGGCGGTGTGGCTCGGGGTCAGCACCACCTTGGCCTTGTGCGGGTTTTCAAGGAAGATGCGCCGCAGCAGCTCCTCAAAGTAGCCCTCGCGCATCTTGGCGCGCAGGCTGTCGAACAGCGCGCCCACCTGCAAGTTGGCTTCCGGCTGGCCGCCGTACAGCCAGCTTTCCAGCGTCTGCATACACAGGCCCACGCCCGGCGTGTAGGGGCCGAAATCCCGCTCCCGCATCTCAAATTCCCGCCGGGCCAGGGCGGCTTCCAGCTTGGCGCGGTCGATGCCCTGCTCGGCCAGGCGGCGCAGCTCGTCCAGAATCGCCTGCTCGGCGGCGGCCGCGTTCTCGGCGTTGAGGTCGGTGATCTCCATTTGCAGCCAGGGCTGGGCTACGCTGTCATACACCCGCAGCATCAGGTCCTTGGCCAGCTGGCGGGACAAAACTGCCCGGCACAGCGGGGATTCGTTGTCCCCGGCCAGCACCTGGGCCAGCACCCCGGCGGCCACCAGCGTCTCGCGGTCGGCGTAGCTGCCCAGCACAAAGCCGTAGCCCAGGCGGGTGCGGCCGGGCTCCTCGGCCTCGCTGGCCACCTCGTACTCGATGCGCTGCACGCCGCCGTCCACCGGGGCTTGTAGCGGCGGGAACACCGTGCGCTCGCTGCGCGCAAAACTGCTCAGATATTCCTCGTCCAGTACCCGCAGCACGGTGTCCAGGTCCACGGCGCCGTCCAGAAAGATCAACGCGTTGGAGGGCGCGTAGAACTTGCGGTGGGCGGCCAAAAACTGTTCGTAAGTCAGGTCTGGAATGCAGGCCGGGTCGCCGCCCGACACAAACCGGTAGGGCGTGTTGGGGAAAAGCGCACGGTTGAGGGCGTTTGTTTCCAGTTCGTCGGCATCGGCGAACGCACCCTTCATCTCGTTAAACACGACGCCCTTGTAGTGGGGCTTGCCGTCGGCGTCAAACTCGTACCGCCAGCCCTCCTGCCGGAAGATGGCGGGGTTGTGGTAGATGGCCGGGTGGAACACCGCGTCAAGATACACCCGCATCAGGGTCAGAAAGTCCTTGGGGTTGCGGCTGGAAATGGGGTACAGCGTTTTATCCGGGAAGGTCAGCGCGTTCAAAAAGGTGTTCATCGAGTGTTTGAGCAGTTCGACGAAGGGCTCCTTGACCGGGTAGCGGTCCGACCCGCAGAGCACCGAGTGCTCGAGGATATGAAAGACGCCGGTGTCGTCTTTTGGCAGGGTGGGGAAGGCGATGCCAAAGGTTTTATTCTCCTCGTCCCGCTCGAGCCAGACCAGCCGCGCGCCGGTCTGCGTGTGTTCCATCTCGTGTAGGGTGGCGTCGAGCTCGGGCAGCGGGGCCTGCCGGATTTCGGTAAAACCGTGAAGGAGTGTGTTCATGGGTGGTTCCCTCGCTTTCTGCAATGAAAATAGCGGCCGTCCCGGGGGCGGCAGGCGCGAATTGTCCGCTTCTTATACTTACTGTAAAAGGTAGCACCGGTTTTGTCAATTTGGTTTGTCGATTCTGTCCGGTTTGCGTTCTATTTGGTATGGATTTACAGCGCCAACGCTGCAAGCAACACAGAAAAGCGCGCATCCGCCGATGGGGCTGAAACCGAAACGGCGCGGGGATTTGTGTGGCGTGCACAAATCCCCGCGCCGCGTACTATACAAGACAGAAGAATGTCAGCGTGTGAAAGAAATCTCCCAAAGTCACGGCCGTCCGGTGCTCACCCCCCGCGCAGGGCGCTGGCCAGGGCGATCAGGCGGGCGGCGGACTGGCGGGCAGCGGTTTCGGGCAGGCGGCCGTCCGCGAGGGCGGCCCGGATGTCGGCATCATCGTGGGGGTTGCCCGGCATGATGACGTCATTGCCGGCCCAGGCGCACCGCCAGGGGGTGGAGCCGTCCTGCGGCACGGTGGTATTCCAGTCCGACATGACCAGGCCGGCAAAGCCCCATTCCTGCCGCAGCACGACGGTGCACAGGTCCCGGCTGTTGGCGGCGTGCACCCCGTTGATGCAATTGTAGGCCGACATGACGGCGGCCGGGGCGGCGGCTTTGACCGCGATCTCAAACCCGCGCAGGTAAATTTCCCGCAGGGCGCGCTCCGACACCCGCGCGTCCACCGCCATACGGTTGTCCTCCTGGTTGTTGCAGGCAAAATGCTTGAGGGTCACCCCGTGCCGCCCGGATTCCTGCACGCCGGCCGTGATGGCCGCCGCCAGCGTGCCGGTGAGCAGCGGATCCTCGGAATAATACTCGAAGTTGCGCCCGCACAGTGGGTTGCGCTGGATGTTCATGCCGGGGGCCAGCCACAAATCCACATGGAACTCGTCCATTTCGCGGCTGACGGCGCGACCCACCTGCGCCAGCAGGTCGGGGTCCCAACTCTGGGCCAGGGCGGTGCCCACCGGGAACGCCGTGCAGAACTGGTAGTAGGTGTCGGCGCTCTCGTGGCGGGGCGGCGCTTCCAGAAAGCCGTTTTCGAGCGAGCCCAGCACCCCGGCGCCGTAGACCTCGCCGGTGGCGCGGTCCGCCTGGTAGCACTGGCGCAGCCGCAGCCCGGCGGGGCCGTCCGCCATAATCAGGCTGGGGATCTGGCGGCTGGCCTCCAGCGCTTCGGAGGTCTCGCCGGCGGAACCGGGCACTCGGATCCCCGCCGAGCCCAGCGTGCTGGCCCCCGCCGTGATGTTGCCGTACAAAAGCGGCACCAGGCTGTCCAAATCCCCTTCGGCCAACAGCGGTGCGGCGGGCGCCGGGGCCGCCGGGGCCACCGGCACAAACTTGTACACCGGCAGGTCGTACTCCACTTTCTGGCGCCACTGGTCGGCTTCCCTGTCCTGTGCATCGGGGGCGGCGCCCAGTTCCCCAATGGGGTGCTGCGGCGGGCAGATCGGATGGGTGCGCTCCAGCGTCACCGCCGCATCCACCTCGAGCAGCGCGCACAGGCGCAGCGCGTCGCTGCTGTTGCCCACCCAGACGCCGTACAGGCCCGCGTCCACCACCCAGGCGTTCTGTTCCGGGTGGAAGGCCGCCAGTTGCTTTTGCGGGATCTCGAGGGTCAGGGTCTGGGTTTCGCCGGGGGCGAGCCGCCGGGTCTTGGCAAATGTGCCGGGTCAGAAACACGGCGTTTTTATCTGCCATAGAACCTCTCTTTCTTGCGCTTTCAGCGCATCCGGTGTATACTGTTGTTATGGTTCCGTTGTTTGTAACCTGTGATTATGTTACTACTTTTTTGTGTCAAGCGTGAACGAGCCAATGTAACCCAAGTAACTTGTTTTCAGATTACTCTTTCACTAATAGGAGAAATCCGGGGTGCAAAACGGAACCATTTTTGAAAAATCGCAAAATATTTTTTTAAAAGAGTCCTGCAAAACCTGCCAAGAGTTGTCAAGGCCTAAAAGCATAAAAATCTGGAAAGGGTGATCCAACAAAAATGAGCGTAGAAAAGTAAACCGTCATGTTCTGGCGGTCATGGAATTGGTATGAAAATCGTCGTCTATGATGGGGTTATAGCTTCTTTAAATAAGCCATGACAGTACCGTAGTAGATTCTCAGAAACTTATTTGCGGCAGCGGTCATGTAGACGTAATAGTGCTTGCCCTCCCGTCTTTTACGGTCAAGGAATTGGAATACAGGATCGTCAGTAGGTGCGTGTTGGATGATGGTGGACATGACTTGAAAGAGCGTTTTGCGCAGCCTGGGAGACCCGCGTTTGGAAATATGTCTGTTCTTCGATTCAAAGGTACCAGACTGGCAAGGCGGTGCATCTACACCAGCAAAGGCCACTAAAGACTGCTTGCGGTCAAATCGGCGCACATCGCCAATCTCTGCCATGAGCTGAGGCCCAAGAACGGGGCCAACGCCAAACATCCGCATCACGACAGGATACTCTGGAAGCTGAGCAGCCAGAGTGAGCATCTCGTGTTGGATCACGGAAATCGTTTCTATGATTGTGTTGAGTTGAGAAACCGCAAGAGTAACAAGGCATTTAATCGAGTCAGTCATCGGAAGCGTATTTACCTGTGAGACGGCGTGAGCATAGATGGACGAGGCCTTTTCCTCTTTAAATCTGTACCCGGCTTTGGCACACCACTTTTTGTATTGGCTTGTGAACGCTTTTTCGGAGTTCCTGCAGATACACTCCCGATGCCAGAATTTCTCGGCAAAATCCACCCATTTTTCGTGTCCGTCCATATCCCGGGGAGCACTTTTGAACAGGATATTGAGGCCAGGAAACGTTCCATCCAGTAGTGCGATTAAATTGTTTTTGAGATTGACTTTCAATCTTATGTACTGGTCGTACTGGCGACGGCACGTTTTGAGCGTCTGCCGGATTTGGTCAACAGGCGTGTAACGTTCAAGAACTGTCCAACGGTCAAGGCAGTAATTTGCAATTTTCACAGCGTCCAACTTGTCTGTCTTACCCTTCCGGATCGAGTTGTTGCCGTATTTGTAGATTAACAGTGCATTTACGATAGAAACAAAAATGCCTGCATCGTACAACACATTGGCGATAGGTTGCCAGTAGTTCCCGGTGTACTCCATGACAATCTTTGTTTCTCCGGGCAGCTTCTCCAAAAAGCAAGCCAGTTTCCGCAACTCTGTATCCGTATGGAGTACCTCAAACGGTTCCGCAACCACTTCGCCGAAAGGCCGCATAATGGCTACTGTGCTTTTCCCTTTGGAAACGTCAATCCCTACTGCGTTCATTTCACTTGTCCCTCCCTATCTAATCAGTTTCAAATTGGCGGCCATCGATTTCTCACTGCCGATTCAAATTGCTTGGTCACACGAACATCCTGGATTTCCAGTGGTTCAACCTGCCTCAACCGAACGCTACAGTGGAAGGATGGCTGACTGTTTAGCAGCCGGACATGGTTAGTCCATTAAAAGTCTCGTCAGGCCAATTTCCCTTCCATTGTAGCTTAGGCGTGAGTACGAGAAAAGCACGCCTGGCTGGCGTGCTTCACCCGGTTGTTGACATTGTAGCAACAAAAGTCAATAGATGAAATAAAAAAAGTCCCGCAAATTTTGCGAGGCTAAAAAAGGTACAACAAACCAGACCGGAGAGAAAGCATCTCGCCAGCCGGAAAGAAATTCGGTTGTTAAAGATTACGATTGCTTAGCAGGTTCTGTATCAAAAGCCTCCAGGCATTCTTTCACGCGGGCGTAGTAGATGCGCAGGAACTTGTTCTGAGCGGCAGTCATGTAGACAAAGTAGGGCTTGCCCTCTGCGCGTTTCTTATCAAGGAACTGGTACACCGGCTCATCCGCTGGAGACTTTTTCAGGTATGTGCAGATGATTTGGTAGAGTGTTTTACGCAAATGTGGTGAGCCTCGCTTTGTGGTGGGAACGCTCTTTGCGCTGTGCTTGCCGGATTCATCCACGCCGGGATCAACACCTGCAAAGCCCACGATGGAGCTGCGGCGCGGGAAACGGCGCACATCTCCAATTTCGGCCATAAGCTGCGCGGCAGTTATTTTCCCAACGCCGTACATGGCGCACACGGTTTCGTATTCTGGAAGTTGGGATGCAAGCCGCGTCATTTCCGCCCGCAGAGTGGCCAGCGTGGTCTTTCCCGCCAGAAGTTGTTGAGCAGCCGTGACAATGAGCAGCTTTGTGTTCTCGTTTTTCGGCAGTGTCGTAAAATGGCCACAGCTTCCGGCGTAAATGTCCAGCGCCTTCTCTGCACTGAAATGGTATCCCTTGCGTTTGCACCACTTCTGGTAACGTTCTGTAAACGCCTTTTCGCTGGCACGGCAGATGCAATCGCAATGCCAGAAGGTCATGACAAAATCCACCCATTTCTGGTGGCCGTCAGCACGCTCTGGGCTGGAGAAAAGCTCGTTTACACCGGGAAAGGTCTTGTCGGTCAGCGAAATGAGATTGTTTTGCAGCGACACCACTGTTTTCATGTAGAGATTGTATTGGCGGCTGCACAGCTTCAGTTGTTGTCTAATCGTATCCATGGGAGTATATTCCCGCAGATCCACCCAGTTGTCAAGGCCATACTTTGCAATCTTCAGAGCGTCAGCCTTGTCGGTCTTGACCTTGCGGATGGAGCCGCCGCCGCTCTGCTTGATGAGCAGCGGATTCAGGACGCAGACGTAGATCCCGTACTCATGTAGTGCTGCCGCTACCGGTTCGTGGTAACGGCCTGTGGATTCCATGATGACGCGGGTATCTTCGCCCAATGCGACGATGGCGCCAGCCATCTGCTCCAAACCAACTTCGGTATGGAGAAATTCCTGTGGCAGAAATGCCACTTCACCCATTGGCCGCAGGGCAGCCACCGTGCTTTTCCCTTTGGAAATGTCGATCCCTACTGCGTTCATTTTGCTCCTCCTTCTGATTGGATATGGCTTTCCGCCGTTTACTCATCGCCTGTTCAATCTCCTGGGTGACGCGAACGCACCGCAAATCGGTGGTACAACCTGCGCAAATCGAATGCTGCGAATGAGAGAGGCGGCTGACGGACTCATTTACGGGCGTGTCGGCCCAAGGTGAGCTATGTCAGGCAATTTGCTCTCCCATTCTAACAGCTTCGGCTTTGAGATGGAAAAAGACGCGGCTGGCTGCCGCGCCTTGAACCGTAACTTTATTGTAGGAGGTGGGGTCATGGCGTATCTGTCTGATGACGAGCTTCTGGATACCGAGGGTGGCTTCACCGGATGGGACGATGGGACAGGCGCAGGGGCGGAAGAAACGCTGGAACAGGCGCTTGCGGAAGAACGTCTGGCCGAGCTGGAAAATGAGCTGGAGCAGGACGAGCATCCCATTGACTATGATGCCGAACTGGAAACCGAGGAAGAAGAAGCTGCCCCGGTCAGTGATAAACGGCTCAAACGGGAGATGCGGGCCGAGGCCATACGGCGGCTGGAGGAAGCGGCCCGCACCGAAAAGGATTTCCGGGCCGTGGTGGAGGAATGGAACAAGCTGGACCGGAACCGGGAGCGCCGGGAACGGGACCACGAAAACCTTCGTGGGGATGTGCCGCTGGAATATCAGGCGGTGCCGGAACCGAAGCTCATTCCCCGCTGGATGAACAACCCCGCATACCGGCAGCTGATGGCCGGAAACTTTCTGGACATCCTGTTTGACTGCCCCTATGAGATGCACAACCTGACCGCCGACGCCTTTATTTCCCGCATGGTGGAGGAACTGAGCGAGGAACACAAGGAAGTTCTATATTTTCTCTCTTTGCGGCTGTACAGCACCACCCGGCTTGCCGCTGTGCGTGGGCAGTCTGACCGCAATATCCGTAAGTTGCGAAAGACCATCCATAAGAAGTTGCAGCGCCAGATGTATGACCATCTGTGCGGCAAACCGGAACATAGTCTGACCTTGCGGGAACGTCAGTTTTTGGAGGAATACTCGAAAATCGCAAAGAAACAGGGCAAGGATGCCGTGATCCGGCGGGAGAACAAGACCAAGCGCAGAAAAAAGAAAAACCGCCCCTGATAATTGGGACGATTAAGGAGAAAGGGCGTGTATGATGAAAAATTTGTTTGAACAGTCCCGTTCCCATTGGGTGCGGTACGATCATTACGAGCTGAAAACAGCGGAAGATGGCAAGCGGTACATCACCCCCGGCAAGAGTGCAAAGCCGGATGTCTACAATCCGCTGAAAGAGGTCCCTGGCATTGTGCTGGATGCGCTGAATGTGGGGATGCTGATGATGGGACGCAAGCCGGAAGCAGAAGTGGAAAAGGCGGTAATGGAGTTTATCACCCGGTACGGCCTGCTGGGGCTGATGACCGCCCTGCCCACCACGCCGTCCTTTATGGACTATGAGGCGGTATACCTGCCCAAAAACCACTTCATTAAGGAAGAATCCATGGCGACAGACAAATACCTGTCCCTGTTTTATCCTTTTGACCAGCTGGACTTGGTGAAGAAAGGCATAGAATCCACGTGGAATGTGTCCGGTGACCGGACGATGATTGCACTGACCATGACCTTTATGGACGAGCCGATGGCGAAAAACATGAGCTTCCAGCGGGAATATGCGGAACCCTACGAGTGGGTTGCTCAACAGTTCAAGGACTGGGCTTTTACGCTGACCACGGCCATTTTGTACTACAATGACTATGATTCCATCGACGAGGACGCACGGGGGCTGTATCGCAAGGCCATGGCTGCGTTCGGCGGGATCGCCCCCAGCTACCACATTGAGCTGCTGGATAAGCCCACTATCTATTGGGATTTCCATTCGCTGCTGCTGGGTATTCAGATGATGTTCAGCTTCATGCTGGTGGACGGCGACCAGCCCCTGCGCCTGTGTAAGCATTGCCAGAAGGTGTTCCTGGGCAGCCGATCCAACGCTGCCTTTTGCAGCCCACGGTGCAAGAACCAGTACAATGTCTACAAGAGCCGTTCTAAAAAGGGCGGAGATGAGGAGGAATGATACGCTATGGAAATTCTGAAACTCAGGGAACACAGCGAACTGGCATCGGAGGCCGCAGAGTGGTTTCATTCCAAGTGGGATATTCCAGTTGAAGAATATGCGGGAAGCATACAGGAGTGCTTGACGGGCAAAAGCATTGTTCCGCAGTGGTATGTTGCAGTCGAGAATCAGCAGATTATTGGTGGTATTGGGGTCATCGAAAACGATTTCCATAACCGCAAGGATTTGACGCCAAATGTCTGCGCGGTATATGTTGAGGAAAACTACCGTTGTCAGGGAATTGCAGGAAAGCTGCTGGAATATGTTTGTGAGGATATGCGTTCATTTGGTCTGGAAACCTTATATCTCATTACAGACCACACAGGCTTCTATGAGCGCTACGGATGGAAGTTCCTGTGTATGGCGCAGGGCGATGGTGAGGTAGATTTGTCGAGGATGTATGTTTATGATTTGAAATAGAAACGGTTATCGTTAAAAATTAGACATTTGGAGAGATCCGATAAATCATTTTGCGTTCGATTGGAGCGGCATTTATTGGAATCCAGAATTTGAAAATAAAGTAAACACCAAAGGGAGCTGCATGGATAATAGAAATGGAGATTATATATAAAAACTTACAAGAGAATGAGATAAGCCGAGAGCTATTTAGACATTTTGTACGGCATCAAACTGTTGTTAAATGTAGGCGAAAAGAAAACGGAAAATGGATTATCAAAGATGATCCGTTTATTGACGATTGGAGCGAAGCGGATTATAAATTCCTGGTTTCCTGCCTGAGAAACACAGCAGCAACAGGTGGATTGGTATATGCTGCTTTCTGCGAAGGGGTGTTGAAAGGTTTCGTGTCAGTTGAACCGAAACTTTTTGGGGGAAATCACAGATACCTTGACCTCTCAAGTATCCATGTGTCAGAGGATATGCGAGGAAAAGGGGTTGGCACTGCACTGTTTCGAGCAGCGAAAGAATGGGCAAAGGCACATGGAGCAAAAAAGTTGTACATCTCAGCCCATTCAGCCGTTGAAAGCCAGGCATTCTATCACAAAATGGGCTGTGCAGAGGCGGCTGTCTACAATCAGTCTCATGTAGAAACCGAGCCGTATGACTGCCAGTTGGAATGTAAAGTATGTGAGGATGACAGTTGATGAAAATAAGCAAAATTGAGGATAATAAAAAGAGATACATGAGCCTGCTTTTTCTTGCGGACGAGCAGGAAGATATGATCGACCGGTATCTTGAAAAAGGTACGATGTATGTTTTGGAGGAAAATGGCGTAAAAGCGGAATGTGTTGTTACTGACGAAGGCAGCAAAGTTCTTGAAATCAAGAATATTGCTGTTCTGCCGGAATGCCAGCGCATGGGCTACGGAAAACGGATGATTGAGTTTATTGAGCAGACATACCGTGATAATTTTCGTATTCTTCGTGTGGGGACGGGTGACAGTCAGCTGACGCTCCCTTTTTATAAGAAATGCGGTTTTATAGAAAGCCATCGTATCAAAAACTTTTTCACGGACAATTATGATCATCCTATCTTTGAATGCGGCGTTCAGCTTATTGATATGGTATATTTGGAAAAGAACTTACTATGGGAATCCAATACGATTCATCGAAAGAAGTAAATGGAATACCTGGCATTTTGTAAATGAATTACAAAATACAATCCAAACTTACCAAAACGATATGGAGATGACGAGGAATGAGCGAGGAACAGGGGCTGACCCCGTATGAAACCAGAGAAATCCTCTTTTACAAGACCGAAAACGGAGAGGTGCGGGTGGAAATCCTGCTCTTTCAGGAAAACCTCTGGCTGACACAGGCAAAAATGGCAGAACTGTTCGAGGTGCAGAAAGCGGCTATTTCCAAGCATCTGAAAAACATTTTTGAATCCGGCGAACTGAGCGAGGATTCAGTTGTTTCCAAAATGGAAACAACTGCGGCGGACGGGAAACGGTATCAGACCAACTATTACAATCTGGACGCCATCATCGCTGTGGGGTATCGTGTGAACTCCAAAAAGGCGACCATGTTCCGCATTTGGGCAAACAGAGTGTTGAAAGAGTTCATCATCAAAGGTTATGTGATGGATGACGCACGGCTGCGGGAGCCGGAGAACTTTTTCGGCAAGGATTATTTCGAGGAACAGCTGGAGCGCATCCGGGACATCCGGGCCAGCGAGAGAAGATTTTACCAGAAAATCACGGACATCTATTCCCAGTGCAGCGCTGACTACGATGTGGAAAGTCCTATCACAAAGGAGTTTTTCGCCACGGTGCAGAACAAGCTCCACTATGCGGTCACCCATCATACCGCCGCCGAGATCGTATATGGCCGTGCCGACAGCACCAAGCCCAACATGGGCCTGACCACATGGAAAAACGCCCCCAAGGGCCGCATCCGCAAATCCGATGTCATCGTCGCTAAAAACTATCTGAACGAAACGGAAATGCGAAACCTGAATGAGATCGTCACCATGTACCTGGACTATGCGGAACGGCAGGCCCGCCGTGGAAATGTCATGTATATGGCCGATTGGGTCAAGCGGCTTGACGCATTTTTACAGTTCAACGAGGAAGATATTCTGCATGATAAGGGCAAGGTGACCGCCGCCATTGCCAAAGCCTTTGCCGAGAAAGAGTTTGAAAAGTTCCGGGTTTTGCAGGATCGGACCTATCAGAGCGACTTTGACCGGCTGCTTGCGGAAACTTCGGATGCCCTGACAGAATAACCATATACACAGAAAGCCCACGCCACCGGTTCTCTCTTTCCGGCTGCGTGGGCTTTTTCGGTCATTGCTTATTTCTTGTTTTGCAGCTGTTCATGGGCTTCCTGCTGGACGATCAGCCCCGCCGAAAAGCCATACTTGAAATGGCTCTCACTTTCCTCACACTGGGCGATAGCGTTCTGCGCCCGGAGTTCTTCCACCAGAGCATAGTCCTCTTTGCTGAGCCGCTGGGATAACTGCTCCATCAACGCCGCACAGGTTTGGATCGCCTTGCGGTATTCCGGGGACGTGGGCACTACCGTTTCACAGGGATAAAACTCCCCGTTATACATGGCTTCCAAAATCATTGCGTTCCCTCCCTCAACAGTAGACCAACTCAGCCAGGACGATTTCCTCGGCTCTGTTGTGGATGGAGTTCATGGAGCGCACCCATGCCATCTGGTCGGCAGCTTTCAGGGCTTCTGTGACACCCTCTTGCTGCATCATGGCTTTTTCAATAATTTCCAGCCGCTCCCGGCAGGCGGTGTCGATTTCCTCCAAATGGGGAAACAGCTTTTCGGTGACAATGAGATCGGTATACAGAATGGGCCGGTGTTCTTTTAAGTAGGCACGGCGCAACCGGCCATATTTCCCGATATGGTACTCTTTGGTATCCGATAACACAAGGTCAGGAATGAGATAGTCGCCGCATTTGGTGTAAGTCAGTTCCATACAAGGCTCCTTTCGTGGGAATGTGGTTGACAGTTACGGTAGGTTTGAGGGCATCCCTCCTTTATCATAACTGTCTTTTCATTCGCCACAAATGAGCCGCCAGTCATGATGTGATGTTTTTTGGTGTAATCCACCCTCTATACATTACATCATGCTTTTGATTGATGAAATGAGTGATGCGTGATATATGATAAAAAATAATAATTGACCCGGTGAGGTGTTGCGTGAGAAGCCAAAGGTCTCCTTTTGAAATTACCAACCAAACGATTGACTATGTGGCGGAACTTGCCGAGCTGGTGGGGAAACGATCGGCAGTATCTTTTCGGCCAATCCGACACTGTGACGCAGCAATCGGATTGGAACAATCCATGGAACGATTACTTTAGTTACATACGAAGCCCGGAATGCCTGTCTGCATCAGGCCTTCCGGGCTTCGTTTACATTAGCGGCGTCGATATCCCTCCGGGGTATAGATGCGGGCATCCATATAAATGACATGGTGCCGGTCACGATGCATTTTTGTTTTTCAAAGCGTATCCTTCAGCAGGCAGAGGGATAGGGGACTGCAGCGGCAAAGTGCTTCCTCCTGTGCGGAGCGGCCAGAGGGGATGCCGCCGTCCGGATTGGTTGCCGATGCAACTTTAATCCGGCAACCGCTCTGCCGGATTTTCCGACTGCCTGCAGAGTCAGATCCCGGGATGCAATTCGGGTGGATTGCTCAAACCACTCCGGTAGTTCAGCATCAGGGGAAACCGGACTGAAACCGTAGAATACAGAGTCAGGTCTGCTAAAGTAGGATTTACATAAGAGGACATTGCCTGAAACTCCCGCCCAAGGGATTCCGGCACACTCCCTCATCTGGAGTTTTACGCAACCTCGCCATCACAGAGCCCTGCAAATCCGAAAGATAAAATCGGTATGCGCAAACGAAAATCAAATTCTGTAAAACGGGTATAAAAAGGTATGCACAAAATCCGCTGAATTTTTCGGATTGGGGATAAAACACAGGCAAAAATTCCGCTTTTTGTGCGAGAGCAATCCGAAAAAGCATCACGAAACCATGCGCTTTTGCAGAACAGATTACCCAGGCTGTACCAAATCGGACCGATAGCGTTCCACCAGTGCCTCCTGGTATCCCGCCTGTTTCCGATGCAGGATTGCCTGTGCCACCGGTTGCAGGAAGGGACACTGAACCTTTTCCAGCTGGCTGAGCCGGGAAGAGGATGAGATGGGCTTTGCGGAAAGGGCAATCTGGTAGTCTTGCAAGGTCATGTGCCAGAGGTGGAACCGGTCGCCATAGGTTTGCCACAACCGATCGGCAATGGCCAGCCCCTCCGGATCAAAATCCCCTGCATAGTAAAGGGAACACCCGGATGCAGCCAGCAGATCCAGCAGCTGCCAGGAAGCTTCCCGCAGCTGACCGGAGGTGCAGATCATGGGATGCAGGATCCCCGGCTGCCGGCACAGCGTGGAAAACACCATCTGGTTTTCCAGAAGGTAAACGCAGCCGGTGGGGCTGAACGCCGCTCCGAGTGCAGAGATCTGGGAAGAGGTCAGCAGACAGAACTGTTCCTGCTGACGCAGCTGGGCACAGGCGGGATGCTCCCGGCCATCCGGCAGAGCCAGAATCAGACCGCGCTGGACCGTAAAGCAGGAGATGTCATCTAGCATCAGGCCACATTCCCGGTACAGTGCCAGCCTGTCCCGGGAATGTGCGGGGACAGGCCGGTCTTTCCAGTAAGCCAGCGCATGCAGCAGCAGATGACCGGCGGGCTTTTGTCCGTCCAGTGCATGGGGATCAGTGGAAACCGCATAGCTGCACAGCGCCAACTCCTCCGGTTCAGAGGCCGTTGCCAGTCGATCCAGTGCGCAGCAGACCCAGTGCAGCCAGTGCGCCGCGTCCTTGTCGGTTTCAATGTGGGGTGCAAGCAGCTGAAAGCCATTGCTCTTGTCCTGTGCCATGGCGCAAAGCCAGTTTCGGGTAACCGGCTGGTGGGGCAGTGCGTCCTCGGCGGCAAAAAATGCCTGTACGGTATCCTGCCGGACTGCTTTCTGGAGCGGATTGGAAAGCAGCGGCCGGCCATCCAGCCGCTGCCAGAAGTCGGCCATATCTGTCACGGCGAATCGACTGGTACGCAGGGCTTTTTCAAAATCAGAAAGCTTGTAGCGCAGGCGCGGCGGAACAAACCGGCGGCCCAGAAGACCTTCGGCGGCCTGACATTCCGCGTCGGATGCATCCTTCAGCTGAATCACGCCGTCGGAATATCCCGCAAGGGATTTTTTGCGCAGCTGTTTCAGCTGACGTTCCCAGGCAGGGGAATTGGTGAAATATCGGCAAAGTGCTTCGTCCTTCATAGTTCCTCCATCCGGCGTGTATGGCCGTCCCAGTGATAGCGTACCACCGTGACCACGTCCGCGTCCTGCGGCCGCCAAAGCTCGGCGATGTTCAGGCTGGGAACCGACGCATAGCAGCCCCACAGCGCCTGCGAGTTCATGATATAGTTCAGTCCCAGCTGATGAACCAGAGCGAACATGCTCTCAATGTTGGTTTCGTCCACGCCGGCAAAGGCTTCATCCAGAGCCATGAGCTGGGGGGCATCCTCGCTGGCCGCAGCATATTGGGCGGACAATGCAGCGAACAGCGGCACATACATGGCCATGGCTTTTTCGCCGCCGCTGAAGCTGTTAAAAGCAGAATCCGTCAGTTCTCGTTTTGTGGGTGCCGGGTTGACAGAATTACCCTTCTGATAATAGAGCTGGAACTCGAACCAGTTGCGAAAATCCAGTGCCTGCCGCATCAGTTCGGAATAGGTGGCAGGCACAGCACTCTGGCGGGACAGCTCCCGGGCCTTGGCGATTTTGGCGCGGAAATGGCTGGTGATCTTATCCCGGTCTGCATCGCCCATCACAGCGGGATCTTTACGCAGAAGATCGATGAGCTCGCGGGTGGTCAGCTCTTCCTGCTGATCGGCGGGTTTTCCCTTCCAGTTCAGGCTGAACCGCAGACCCATGGAGGTGTTCAGCTGTTCCATAATTCCGCTCATGCGGCGGGTCCAGTCCTGACTGTTGTTGATGCGATGACTCAACTTGGCGGTGATGGTCTGGTTCAGGATGGTTTCAAACAGACGCCGGTCCTCCATGGAAAGAATCTGCTGGTCATCTTCAATGTGGCGTTCGGTGTACTGGATGAAATCCAGAAGATCCATCCGCTGCCCGTTGGGATACAGGTCGATGCAGGCGCGGGTGCGCAGCAGGTTGTCTTCATTCTCGAACAGGGGGTTCAGGGTAATGCGATAGGAGTTCAACACGCTGGCATCACGAACATTTTTTTCAAGGGAGGTGCGCAGCCGGTCCAGTCCCAGATTCCGGTCGTTCTGTCGGATGGCATTCTTTGCGATTTCCGCCTGCTTCCAGAGTTCGTTGTCATTGCGTCCCGGCTGACCCGGCCCATGGCAGAGCTCTTCCTCAAAAATCTGGCGCTTGCGTTCCTCGTCCAGCATGTCCCGCTGTAGCCGCTCCTTGCGCTGAGACAGATCCGGCAGATCGTGCTGCAGATCGTTCTGGCTCAGTGCAAGTTCCATTTTCGCACCCTCCAGGCGCTCGTGCACCTGTGCCAGCTCCTGGCGCAGTGACTCCAGCTTTTCGGCCAGAGCCCGGGTTTCCGGCTGGTTCAGGTACTCCTCCAATGCGTCAATCGAGACTTGTGTTTTGCGCAGATTCGCCTCGTGAAAACGGATTCGGTCGGTGCATTCCAAAAGTTCGTCATTCAGTTCATCCAGCTGCTGTTCCAGATCGTTCAAGCGGCCTTCGGTGAGTTCCAGCTTCCGTTTGTCGGCGGAAATATCCTGAAACAGGCTTCGGTACCCGTCACAGCAGCCTGCCATGGCTTCATAGGTATCGGCATTTCGTTCGTACGGCAGGTCCTTGGTCAGCGGAAGCAGCTGGGCCCGGAGCGCGTTTGCCTGTTCCTGCTGATGCAAAAAACGCTGCCGTCGATCCTCATAGATGCGTTCCTTTTGCTCCATTTCAGCCCGCTGGGTGGATGCAAGCTGCAGACAGGCCGCCAGATCGGCGGTGGTGGGGCGCTGCTCGTATCCGTTTTGCAAAAGAGACAGATCCGTTTCCGCCCGATGAATCTGTTCCAGTGTGGCGTGGATCTGCTGTTGCTGTTCCTCGATCTGCAAAGAAAGGGCGGCAATCTGGCGGCGCCGATTTTCCCGGCGGGTGGATGCACCGATGTAACCGGCGGGCTGCAGCGCCACACTGCGGCCCTGAATAGCGCCCTGCCGGTAGCGTCCGTCGGAGGAAAAATAGACTGTGCCCTCGGGCAGAGAAGAGATCCGACTCAGAAGGTCGGCCACATTGGCCCAGGCGGGCGCATCGAACGCAGGACGCAGCGCAACAGGAGCGGTGGCCTTTGGGGCGTTTTCCAGATTCAGAAAATGGTCGGGGTGCTCTGCCAGAATCACGGCGGCATCCTCTTTGGCGGATTCCGGCAGCACCAGCGCATCCAGAAGGCCGGTTTCCATCAGCTGGGTTTCCAAAAGTGCCTGTTGCTCCGGTGAGAGCTGGTCATCAAAATCCACCAGTTCGTAAAAAGCGGCGTGAGGAATGCCGCGCTCCTTCAGCAGATCACGGGTCTGCTGAACTGCTTTGGAGCGGGGAGGAGGAAGTTCTTCCTGCTGTTCCAGCTCTCTGCGTTTGGCCGCAAGGTTATTGAGTGCCGCCTGCTGTTGAGAAGAGAGCTGCTTGAGTCGATAAAATTCGCCCTGAAGGGGACGGGCGAGGGCTTCACGGGCTGTGCGCAGCAGTTCCTGGATGGCCTGTTCCTGACAAAGACCTTCATATCCGTTCACCAGCTGGAACAGCTCCCGCACCTCATCCCGGTTCAGCCGGAAGGGGAGAGTGGGAGTTTCCAGCTGGGCAAAGGCTGCACACAGGCTGTCGCGTTCCCGCACTACAAGCTGTTCTGCTGCTTCCATCTGACTGCGGGCATGCTGCAGTTCCAGATTGGCCGCATCCAGATCCCGCTCGTAGCCGTCCAGCAGCTCCAGAGCGGATTTGTGTTGCTGCAAAAGATTTGCGGCACTGCGCAGCCGCTTTGCATACTGTGCCAGCAAGGGTAACTGAACATTGAAATCAAAGGCCGACAGGGAAGAGGGGTGATGCGCCCAGCGCAGCTCCACGTTCAGCAAATTCAGCTGCTGGAACTGCTGCTCTAAATTGTCCTGATGATCCTGAACCTCCTTCCGGGCCTGGCGCTGCTGGAGCTCCTTGCCGGAAAGAGTGGCCTGCTTTTGGCGTTCCTTCGCTTGTTCCTGCTCGATCTGAGTTTGATGCTGGCGCTTTTCCTCTTGCAGCTGTTCCAGTCGCTGAACACTGCTCTCCAGACGGCTGTCTGCCTGCAGAGTATTCAGTTGTCCGGTGAGTTCGCTCTCCCGCTGGGAAAAGTTTTTGACATCGGTCTGCGCCTGTTGAAGACGGCGTTGTGTCCGTAAGATGAAATCCTCCTTTTCCTGAACTTCCAGCTGCTGTTTTTGGACAAGATGGCGGGCAGTGAGATAGGTTTCTGCTTTTTTGCCCAGCACAAACTGATTGTAGCGGATGTATTCCTTGCGCAGCTGGCGGGCCGCCTGCAAGCTTCGCTGCAGCTCGTCCAGCTGAACTTGAATATTGTCCATCCGCTCCATGGAGTTGACCATCGGGGCAATATCGTCTTCACTGAGGGGCTGCAACGAGGAATTCAGAATTTCCCGCACCAGACGGGGCGAGAAATCCTTGCTCAGTTTTGGTTTTCGGATCTGGATCAGCAGCCGAAGAAGCCGCTCATACTGTTCCAGCTCGGCGCATCCAAACAACATGCGGTTGACCATCTCTTTGTAGTCGCTGCTTCGTTCTGCCCAGTTTTCGTTTGGCCCCAGCCGGTTGCGGACTTCCTGACGGCTCAGTGAGATATGCTGCGAACCTTTGGTTTCAAAAAGGGGGAAATCGTGTTCGCCAGTTCCGATCCGCCGTCCGTCGCTCAGGCAGAACCCCCAGAACTCCACGGGCTTATCCCGCCGGGCGCGCAGTCCCACCACAAGGGTGCGATAGAGCTGGGATTGCGGCTTCACAAATTCCAGATAGAGATACCCAGTGCTTTCCTCTTTCTCGTCGCCCAAAAGATAGTATTTCATATTGCGGTCCTTACTGCCGAAGGCATCCAGTCGATACGGACGAAGATCGCCATCCAGCATAAAGGGAATAAAGCTTTGGGTGGTGACGGATTTGCCCGCGCCGTTTTCGCCACGAAGCAAAAGCCGCCCATCGCTGAAGGAAAATTCCTCCCAGTCATACAGCCAAAAATTGACAAACCCCAATTTGTTCATCTGCCAGCGTTCCTGCATACGAATATAAACCCTCCCGTCACTGTTTTTTTGGGTAAATTCCCTGCCAGAGACTGAACCCTGGATTGAATGTAATGATGTCCTGATCGACGAATGCAAATCCCCAGTAAGACAATTCCTCCAGCACATCCTGTGCCAGTGCGGAAAGCTCTTTTTCCGCAGCGGTTTTTCCCCACTGAGCCTGATGTTCCCTGCGAAGTGCGTCCAATTCATCAAAGAAAGCCTGATAGGTCAGATGAATCCGGTCGTCCGCAGTTCGGTCAAAAGTGCCGCAGGCGGTTTTTTCACTCAAACGCTCAAAAAGCAACAGAATGATGTCGCTGAGCATCTGATCCCGTGGAAAGCAGTCGCCGCAGGGGACTCCTTCTTCCGGAAGGAAAAATGCCCCGTTATGATAGACCTGCAGCGTTCCGCCGATGGTTTCGTCCAGATTGTGTTCCACCATACCGCGCTGATTTTTGATGTAGGCATATACCGGGTCTGCCGGGTCTGTCCAGTACACAGCGGGCGCCAGCGCCAGCTGGCGATATACCCGATAGGTACGGAAAGTACCCCGGTCGGAATCCGGCCCGTCCACAGGAGGATTTTCAAAATCCGAAAGCGAAGTATAGCCGGAAATATCCCGGTGAAAATTCACACTGAAATAGCGGCAAAGGCCGGTATTCTCGTACAGCACTTCCTGCTCCTGATGGGATGCAAAGGCGTTGCTTTCCCCCTCGTAGCTGTGCAGCAGACCAATTCGTTCCGAATATTGCAGTACGCGGACCAGAGAGGCGCGGCACTGATAACGCTCCCAGCTCAGTTCATGCCAATAAGGCTTTACATAAGCGCTCAGTGCCTGTGTGAGCTCAGACAGCAAAAAGCGCTGACCATCGTCCTTGTCCTCCAGCATCAGCAAAACACCACACAAAAGGCAGTAGTCGCTGATTTCGGTAAAGTCGGAAATTCCGAATGCCGCATCAGCCTTGCCCGGTTCCTTGACCAGTCGGATCAATGTTTCGGTGCTGACAATTTCCCATCCGAACTGATCGCGCAGGGTGCGCCGCAGATCGGGGAGTTTGCGCCGAATCCGATAAAACAGTTCCCGGTCATCCTCTCTGCGAATCCAGAGCTGATTCAAAAGGGTGCGAAATTCATCCATGGGAGTGCACCTCCTCGAAAACAAGACAGTATGCGGGCATGGTCAGATTTCCATCGGTGCAGGGAAGGACACAGGTTTGTCCTTGTGGGCAGGTTATGGTGTAAATCTGACCATATTCCGTTCGGGCACGTTTGCTGGCGTTCGCGTTTGCTTTCACCACCCAGGACAAAAGTGTTTGCCGGACCTGAGGAGAAATGGGCTCCTCGACGGATGCGAAATCCAGCCGGCCGTTCCGGATGAGACGCTGCAGCTGATTGTGCAGTTCTTGTTTCTGCTGCAGATAGGCTTGCCGCTGAGCGGCCTTTTCCAGTCCCTTGTCGGAGAAAAAGCTCTTTTCCCGGGGTGGGCGGCCTGGTCGTCGCCGGTTGCGCAGAGGGTAGAGAAAGGGCTGTGCATCCAGACAGGGGTCGGTTTCATAGATGGTTTCCGCGTTGATTCCCGTCAGATGAACCGCCTGCTGTGCACCAAACACCATGCCGGAAAGACGGTGGGCATCCGCCAGTGTGGGACAGGCGGAAAAAAGCTCCAGAAATTTTTTGTATTCGTTTTTTCGGTTGGCGCCGCCGCTGTGAGCCTGCAGAATCAGCTCAGCATTCATCAGGATCCGCTGAATAATATCGTTAGCCAGATCCAGTACATGCTGGCTGTCGCTCTGGCTGTTTTCCGTCGGGACAAACCAGTGATAAAAGCTGTTCCAGAACCCGTAAACCTGATCACGCAGCTGCTGGTCATAGTTGTCATCCCGCTGGATCAGACGCCCTTCGCCTTCGCGCTTCTGGGCCGCATACACCTGTTCCAGAATTTCCGCGATCCGTTCATCGGGAAGACACAGAAGAATCCGGCGGATTTTCTCCGCATGGCGCTGCAGCTCCAGAACAAACTCCTGCAGATAGCGAATCACCTTATCCTTATAAGGCAAAAATTCGGTGGTCTGCAGAATATGTTCCGCCTGCGAAGAATAAAAATCCCGCAGATAATCCTGATACCGATTGGTAAGCTGGCGGAAATCCTGCTGCAGCAGATCCCATGACTGACTGATCGCATCGCTGTTCTGGATGGAAAGCGCAGACATCCGATCCACGGTATCAAGAATTCGCTCAAACAGCTGAGAGGACAGCACAGCGGTGCGCAGGTTCAAACTTTCCAGAGAAAGGGTCATCCGCTCGATTTCCGTGGCGGCTTGAGACATGGAATAGCTGAACTGTTTGTTTTTGTATTCAGCGATGCTGCCGGGGCGATGAGGGTCCTGGATGGGAACCAGATTCCGCCATTGGCACAAGGCACTGAGATCCTGTTCCAGCTCTTCTGCAGTGTATTGGGTGAAGTGGGAATCGGAGCGAAGCAAAGCCAGCAGCTGCTGCTTGTTCAAACGAATGTTTGCTTTCTGGGATTCCAGATAGAAGATTCGCATAATCGCGCGATATCTGGATGCGTTCGCTGCTGTGAGGTAACTTGCCTCCGGAATATCGCTCAGTGTAATTGCTCGGAATTGCATGGCGTTCACCGTCCGTTTTGCAAAAATCAGGGCCGCTTCTTTTTGGTAACGGGATAAAGGACCCTGTTAATAGTGTAATGGATGATATGTCCGATAAAAAGGGTTTTCAAGCAATCGGAAGATTTTTGTCGGAAAGATAAAACGAGCGGCGAATGAATTGTGGAATACTTCCAAAAGCATCCAAGACATCCAAATCATGGGGATCATAAAAAGAAAATATACTCGATTGAATTTCGGGAGAAGCGGCATGGAAAAACAGGCCGCAAAAGAGATTACAGGCGCATACCGATTTTGCGGAAAAATCGGTTCGCTGAAAGGCCTGTTTGGGGAAAGTTTTTCTGTGTTCTGTTTTTGCCTAAAACGCATACCGGTTTCGGAGCCGTTTCGTTTGCAAGCGCATACGGATTATAGACGGCAACCCGGGGACAAACCCGTTTGTGATAAGGCTTTGGAGAGAAAATTTCATACCGGAAAACAGCGAGAAATGTATACCACAAACAGGGTGAAGAGAACATGAGTTCATTCGGACTGTTTGGAGCAGTGCGTCGGGAGGTAAAATTTATACCAGAAATGCCCGGCCGCGAACCGTTTTGAAAGCAGTTGCAGCTGGGCGTTTTGGCGGTGGGCTTCTATCTGGAAAAGATCGATGGAACGGAAGAAATCATTCTGACCGGGTGATTCCTTTAAGACAAGAGTTCAGAGGGGTTCTATCAAACTCTCAAAAATAGCCTGTTGATTTGGGTGGCTGTGTGCTAGAATAGTATCCATAAGACAGAGCAGGGCAGTTCGAAATTTACTGTCCGCAGGGAAAATCCGAAAAGAACACGGTGGTTCTTTTCAGGGAGGAGAAGCAAGATGAATAACGAAACAACTGCCGTTACCAGCCCGGCGGAAATGAACAATGCACAAAGGCAAAACGTGCCTTCCATCGAGCAGTGGCTGAAGGAGGCAAAGCAGCAGCCCGATGCGGACCAGTGCGGGATGTACCTGTTTCACAATGGTGTGGTGCGGGGCACTGCCAAAGCACAGGTGCGCCATGGCGAGAACTCGCCGCGGGTGACGGGAATGCAGTTTTCCTTTGATCAGAAGAAGGTGGATGCAGCGGTGCAGCGCATCAAAAAGATGCCGGGCATCTTCCATGTGCGGGCATGGCTGAACAGCGGAACGATGCAGGTGGGCGACGACCTGATGCTGCTCCTTGTGGGCGGCGATATCCGTCCCCATGTGGTGGATGCGCTGCAGGCCCTTCTGGACGAGCTGAAATCCATCTGCGTGAAGGAACAGGAGCATTACGAATAAGAAGTTCTCTCAAAATCAAAGAAACGCGGCAGCAAGGCCTTTTTCGGAGGGCTTTGCTGCCGCGTTCTTTTATAGGGCTAACATTTGGTTTAAGAATGAAAAGTGAAGGCCCAGTTACCCCACCAGCTGAAGCAGCCAGTAGGCCAGCGGAATGGTCACAATGGAACAGACTGTCGTAACGAAGATGCCGCCCATGGCGTAATCACCTTCAGTGCCGGAGGCCTTTGCCATCATGACCAGAGAGGACATGGCGGGCATGGCTGCCAACAGGGAAACCGTCAGGTGGATGCTCTCATCGATGGGAAGCAGACTGGTTGCCAGATAAAAAATCACCGTAAATGCGACCATCTTTACCAGTACAATCCCATAGAACTCTTTCACCCGGAGATAGCTCCGGATGTCCATACAGGCGAATACGCCGCCCAGATAGATCATGGCCATAGGGGTGGCGGTGGCGCCGATCTTGCTCAGCGCAGTGTTCAGAAGCTGGGGCAGGGGAATACCGGTTACCACCAGCAGCACCGAAGCGACAATGGCCACGGTGCAGGGGTTGATCATCTTTTTCGGCTGGAACGTACCCTTTTCACCGGATCCGGTCAGCTGAACGCCCAGCGTCCAGAGAACCAGCTGATCCACAATGGTGAATACCGAGATGTACAGCATACCCTGTTCCGGAAAGATGCTGGAAACAATGGGGATGCCCATAAAACCCACATTGCCGAACATACTCAGCGCCCGGTATACCTGAGCCCGGCTGCCTTGCAGATGAAACAGGCGAGCCAAACCCTTGCCCATGAAGAAGGTACAAAAATAGAATGCCACTGCCAGCCCCAATACCGGCAGCGAGCGGATCAGAGCAGCCCGATCCACACCGCTTACTGTGTTGATAAAGATCATGACCGGCAGGCCCAGCTTCAGCACAAAGCGGGACAGGGTTTCCAGCGTGGTGGCGTTGAACACCTTTGCTCTGACCAGCAAAACGCCCACAATGATATAAATGACGAACAGACCGATCTGTTCAAGAATGATTGTAAGAATGTCCATGAATATGCTTCTCTGCCTTTGCGATTGAATTATTTCAAGCCCTTGTGCGGGCAGCAGTATTCCCACTGCTCCTCGCCGGTTTTGCGAACACTCAGATCGCACACCACGTTCTGCGAGGGGTCCGGATGACCTTTCCACAACTGGTACAGTTGGGGCAGAAATTTGGGCCACCGGCTGGCCTCGTACTCCGCGTGATCCGTGGTGCTGGGAGGCTGCAGTCTGGCATGAGGATCTTTGGCAAGAATCTCCTTCACGAAGTGGGGCGGTTCAGACACCGTGGTGCTTGCCACTGCTGCGGTGATGTGGTTACAGCCACCCTCACAGTCCTGCCACATGTGCACGGTCATGTCCACAAATTCGTCTTTGTCGTTGAACACACCCTCCACGAGGACATGGCTCAGCGCATAGGTAAAGGGAAAGTACCCCAGTCCCAGACGGTGGATCTCTATGCCTTCGCCGCCAAACACCGGGCTGCCCTTGCCCACAGATTCGGAGATCATGTGCACGGAGTTGCCGAACCCATACTCCCAGGGAGCTTTTACCCAGCTGAACCGTTTGTGGGAACCGGGGGCCCAGAGGTAATAACCCTTTTCCATGTTGGCCCAGAACCAGTCCAGCATCTTTGCGCTCACGCCGGGAAGAAAATGCTGCGTCTGGGACTGCAGCACCCACTCCTTCTCCTGCGCCATAGCGTTCAGCTCCAGCGGAGGATATTCCGGCTGGGGGCGGCTTAGCCTCTCATAGGGTAAAATGTCGATTTCGGTATTTTCCCGGGCGGGCATATAGGTTTGCCCGGCGGTTGCCTGATAGTCTGTCATGGTTCTTCCTTTCTCGTTACAGATGATACCCGATGTTATCCAGCATACAATCGGTAAACCGGATCAGCTCTGCCTGTTCCTCTGCCGAAAGACCAGCGCAGAGAGTTTTTGTGATTGCTTCGTCCGCCTGTGCCAGTTCCAGATACAAATTCCGGGAACGCTCGGTGCAGCTGATCTTCTTATACCGGCGGTCGATGGTACTGGTGGTACAGGTCACAAAGCCTTTTTTCTCCAGCCGTTTGATCATCTCGGTCATGGTCGGATGGGTTACCTGCTCGGCTTGTTCAAGATCCCTCTGATTTACTTCCGATACACCGAACGCCTCCATGCGGCTCAGCTCGCCAAGGACCCGCAGCTGTACAGCCGTGAGCCCCAGCTGGTCCGCTTTTTTGTTGAGGTGCTGCTTGAATGCCCGGTCAATGATGGCAAAGCGTCTGCCCAATGGGATGTATTCCGCCATATGCTCTCCTCCTAATAGGTAGTATACTACTTATTTTATCCCTGTTTTAGAAATTGTCAATGGGTGCGGCTGACGGGAAAATGAGGCAAAATACCGCATAGCATCAATGGCGTACGGGGTGCGGTTTCCGCAGAAAAAGGGCTATTGCTTCACGAAAGTGAAGCAATAGCCCTTGGCATATAAAATGGATGTGTATCGGAAGTTTCGCGATCAATATTTCGCTGCCTTTTATTGCGGCGCTTTGCCGGACGAATGGCGTACCATCAGGCGGGCATGCAGCAGCAGCGTGCTGATGGGCACATCCGCCAATAGACTGGACAGCGCATAGAAGGCGCTTTTGCCCAGTTGGGTCCGGTCCTGGCGGATGGTGGTCATGGTGGGCTGGGTATAGGCACAGAGGGGCAGATCGTCAAAGCCGATGATGCTCAGATCTTCGGGAATCCGCAGGCCCATCTCCTGACAGTGGATCATCACCGTGTGGGCCAGCAGATCGTGGCTGCATACAATGGCGGTCACCTTCTGCTCCAGCAGGGCAGGCAGGTGCTTTTGCAGGCACTCGGAAAAATAATAGTCGCTGCCCGCCAGGCTGTGGTCGTCCGGCAGGTTGTGCTTGCGCAGTGCATGGAAAAAGGCGCTGTAGCGCTGCTGGTTCACATAGGAACCCAGCCCACCGCTCAGATAACCGATCCGCCGGTGCCCCTGCTCCTTCAGATGAGCCACAGCCAGGTCCATGCCTTCGCTGTTGTCCACGCCCACATAGCAGGTGGAAGGGTTGGCCCGTATATAGTTATCCAGCAATACGGCAGGAGTATGGCTGGTTTGCAGCTGATGCAGCCAGGGGTCCGCCAGCGAAAGGCCCAGGAAAAAGGCCGCCACGTAGTTGCTTTGCAGCATGTATTCGTCGTAGGAAATGCTTTTCTGGATCTGTTCGTCCAGCGGTACCACGCACACCACAAAGCCTGCAGGCTCGGCCACCTTGCGAAAGCCGGTCACAATGTCGTAGCCGAAGTCCGAGGGTTCCTCGCAGGTCATGTTTTCAATAAAAAGGCACAGCTGTTTCGCACCTCGTTTGCGCATGGAGCGGGAATAGCCCAGCTCCACCGCGGTTTCCAAAACTGCTTTTCGCAATGTTTCGCTCACGTCCGGTGCGCCGTTCAACGCCTTGGAAACCGTCCCTTTGGAAATGTTCAGTTTGTTGGCAATATCTTCGATTCTGGCCATGAAGCTCCTCGTTTTTTCAAAAAGAAGAAAAGATTCGTTTGTGTTGTATCCATTATAACGGTTTTTGGGCGGAAAATCAATGTGAAGGGCGATTTGTACAAGGAACAAGCCGACGAAAAAAGAAGTTTCGTAAAGTTTTGAAGCGCCGCTGTAGAAAGTGACGAAAGTAACGGGGGATCCTTGTGCATTAGGCAGAAAATGGCGGAATAGCCCCAGAAACCTTGACGGCGAAGGGGGAAGGGGAGTATAGTGATTACGGCGAAACTTTACGAAACAAATTGAAGGAGGAACAAACAAATGCAGGGAAAATTCGCGCGGGCGGCAGCAGCGCTGTGTGCGGGGGCATTGCTTCTGACCGGCTGCGGCGGCACCGAAAACGCGCAGCAGACGAAAGAAAAGGTTCGACTGATGGTGTGGTCCCCTTCAGAGGACCAGTCCCAGTCCAGTGGGCAGTGGCTGCAAACCTGCTGCGAGCGGTTTGCTGAGATGCACCCGGAATGGGACATCACCTTTGTATATGGTGTGGCAGACGAGGCTTCGGCAGCCACAGCGGTGGCGCAGGACCCGGAAGCGAGCGCGGACGTGTTCCTGTACGCCAACGATACCTTGACCACCATGACCGACGCAAAGGCGCTGGCTAAATTTGGCGGCAAGTACGCCGACGAGCTGAAGGCGACCAACAGCGAAACCCTTCTGGATTCCCTTACACTGGACGGCTACATCTACGGGGTGCCCTTCACCACCAACACCTGGTACATGTATTACGACAAACGGGTGTTCAGGGAGGAGGATGTGAAAAGCCTGGACACCATGCTGGAAAAGGGTGTTGTATCCTTCCCCTTCGTGAACTCCTGGTATCTGCCTGCCTTCTACTTCGGCAACGGCTGCACCCTCTTCGGTGACGGTACTCAGGAAGAGCTGGGCGCGGACTTCGGCGGAGAAAACGCCGTGGAAGTGACCGAGTATCTGGTGGACCTGGCGGCAAATCCCAACTTCAAGATTGATCAGGACGGCAGCGGCCTTGCCGGCCTGCGGGATGGTAGCATCCACGCCATCTTCTCCGGTTCCTGGGATGCTGCCGCGGTGCGGGAGATCCTGGGGGAGAACATGGGTGTGGCGGCTCTGCCCACCTACACGCTGAATGGTGAGGAAAAGCAGATGTACGCATACGCCGGCTCCAAGGCCATCGGCGTGAACACCTCCACCGATTACATGGTGCAGGCAGTGGAGCTGGCCATGTATCTGGGTTCCGCCGAAGCGCAGCAGCTCCATTACGAGCTGCGCGGCGTGATTCCCTGTAATACCGAGCTGAACGAGGACCCGGCCATTGCGGCGGATGAAGTGGTTCGGGCCCAGAACGACACCTTCGACCGTACCTCCAAGCTGCAGCCCTTCGTGGCCCAGATGAACAACTGCTGGACGCCGGTGGAAAATATGGGCAAGGCGATCCGAAACGGTACGGTGACCAAGGAAAACGCCGCTGAACAGACCAAAGCGATGAATGATGCCATGAACAGCGACGGAATCTGAGAAAGGTGTGAGGTGTGACGATGAAACGGTTCAATTCCAAGCAGGCAGAAGGGTACTCTCCCTACACCTGTATCCAGGCCCTTCAGCAGGGCAGCGCTGTGACCCGCCTGTCCGCGCTGGTGCTGGGCCTTGGCAACATGCTGAACGGGCAGATCATCAAAGGCCTGCTGTTCCTGGCCGGGGAGCTGGCGTACTTATTCTTTATGATCCGCTATGGCTTCCACAATCTTGTGATGCTGGTGACTCTGGGCTCGGTGGAGCAGCAGGAGATCTGGGACGAAGCCAATCAGGTGTTTTTGTATACCAAAGGGGATCAGTCGGTGCTGCTGTTGTTGTACGGCGTGGCCACCATTTTGCTCACGGTAATTGCCTTCTGGGGCTGGCGCGGTGCGCTGCGCAGTGCCTACAAGGCGGAATGCCTGAAAAAAGAGGGCCGGCATGTGAACAGCTTCCGGGAGGATCTGGCCAGCCTGCTGGATGAAAACCTCTACCGGCTGCTGATGACCCCGCCCATGTTCTTCATCACGGCGCTCACCATCCTGCCGCTGGCCTTCATGATCTGTATGGCCTTCACCAATTACAGCCGGATCGACAACCATCTGGTGCTTTTCGACTGGGTGGGCTTTGAAAATTTCGCGGCTCTGTTCGATTCCAGCAGCGTGCTGGGCAGCACCTTCTGGTCGGTGCTGGTCTGGACGCTGGTCTGGGCAGTGTTTGCCACCTTCACCAACTATATTTTCGGTATGCTGCTGGCGCTGCTCATCAACCGGAAGGATACCCGGGCCAAGAGCTTCTGGCGGTTCTGCTTCGTGCTTTCCAGCGCGGTGCCCATGTTCGTATCGCTGCTGATTATGCGCACCATGCTTCAGCCCAACGGCGCAGTGAATGTGCTGCTGCGCAACCTGGGGCTGATCGCCCCGGACGCCAGCCTGCCTTTCTTCACCGACCCTACCTGGGCCAGAGTGACTGTGATCGTGATCAACATCTGGGTGGGCGTGCCCTATACCCTGATGCAGCTCACCGGAATTCTGCAGAACATTCCCGGCGATTTGTACGAGGCCGCCAAGGTGGACGGCGCGGGCCCGGTGCGTACCTTCTTCAGCATCACGCTGCCCTACATGCTGTATGTGACCACTCCTTATCTGATTGCAACCTTTACCGGCAACGTGAACAACTTCAACGTGATTTATCTGCTCTCCGGCGGTGACCCCATCACCAATCTGTCCTCCACGGCGGGCAGCACCGATCTGCTGGTGACCTGGCTGTACAAGCTGACCATCGACAAGCAGTATTACAACGTGGGTGCGGTCGTTGGCATTCTGACCTTTATCATCCTGTCGGTGGGTGCACTGTTTACCTACCGGCGCAGCAAGTCCTACAAAGAGGAAGGTGGATTTTAAGCGATAAAACGGTATAAAAGCGCAAAGGCCGCCCGGCGGCGCACCAATATCCTGGTCCATACATTGCTGGCCGTGCTGGCCGCCATCTGGGTATTCCCGGTGCTGTGGGTCATCATGACCAGTTTCCGGGGTGAGAAGGGGTCCTATGTGTCCACCTTCTTCCCCCAGACCCTGACCTTGGACAACTACACCCGCCTGTTCACCGATACAGCGGTGCTGAACTTCCCTCAGATGTTTATGAACACCCTCATCATTGCAGTGTGTTCCTGCCTGCTGTCCACCTTCTATGTGTTGTCGGCCTCCTACTGCCTGTCCCGCATGCGGTTCAAAATGCGCAAGCCCTACATGAATATGTCCATGGTGCTGGGCCTGTTCCCGGGCTTTATGTCCATGGTGGCAGTGTACTTCATTTTGAAGGCAGTGGGCCTGACCGAGGGCTCCATGATTCGTCTGGCGCTGATTCTGTGCTACTCCGGCGGCGCGGCGCTGGCCTTCCAGATTGCCAAGGGCTTTTTCGACACCACCCCTTACGCGGTGGATGAGGCAGCTCTCATCGACGGCTGCACCCGCTGGCAGATCTTCACCAAGATCACACTGCCGCTGAGCAAGCCGGTGATCGTTTATACCCTGCTTACCTCCTTCATCAGCCCTTGGGTGGACTTCATCTTTGCCAAGGTGATCTGCCGGGCCAACTCCGACCAGTACACCGTGGCCATCGGCCTGTGGAAGATGCTGGAGAAGGAATACATCGACAGCTGGTACACCAGCTTTGCAGCGGGCGCAGTGCTCATTTCGATTCCCATTGCGCTGCTGTTTCTGAAGCTACAGAAATATTATGTGGACGGCATGGCCGGTGCAGTCAAGGGCTGACGGCAGTTCGTGACCGGAAAGGAATGCAGAGGAATGGATTTTAACAGCAAAGCGTTTGCGCGCAGGTTCCACTACGAGGGCAATGATCTGGGCGCCCGGCTTACCGAAGCGGGCACCGAGTTCCGCCTGTGGGCTCCCACCGCCGAAACGGTGCAGCTGCGGCTGTTCCGGTCCGGCCATGAGGGAGAAGCCTTTGAGACGCTGGCTCTGGACCGGGGCGAAAAGGGCGTGTGGTTTGCCGGTATTAATCAGCGGCTGGATGGCGTGTATTACGACTATCTGGTCACAGCGGCGGGGAACACCCGCCGCACCGCCGACCCCTATGCCCGGGCCTGCGGTCTGAATGGCCAGCGCAGCATGGTGGTGGATCTTGCCGCCACCGACCCGGAGGACTGGCAGATGGACAAAGCCCCTGCCCGCCAGACAGAGGACATCATCTATGAAGTGCATGTGCGGGAATTCTCCTGGGCGGAAAGCGGCGGTTTCCCGGAGCACTGGCGGGGCAAATACAAAGCCTTCTGCTGCGCGGACACCACCCTGTTCGACCGGGGCAGCCAGCCCACCGGCCTTGCATATCTGCGGCAGCTGGGTGTGACCCATGTACAGCTGATGCCGGTGTACGATTACGGCTCGGTGGATGAAGCCCACCCGGACGACAGCTTCAACTGGGGCTACGATCCGGTAAACTACAACGTGCCGGAGGGCTCCTATTCCACCGACCCGACCCGGGGCGAGGTGCGCATCCGGGAATTGAAAGAGCTGGTGCAGTCGCTGCACCGGCAGGGCTTCCGGGTGATCATGGATGTGGTGTATAACCACACCTACCATCAGGACTCCTGGCTGGAACGCACGGTGCCCGGTTACTACTATCGCACCTGGACGGACGGCAGCTGGAGCAACGGTTCCGGCTGCGGCAACGATGTGGCCAGCGAACGCTCCATGTGCGCAAAATACATTCTGGACTCGGTGCTCTACTGGGCCGAAGAATACCATATGGACGGCTTCCGCTTTGACCTGATGGGCCTTCTGGATACCGACCTGATGGAACGTATCCGCGCTGCGCTGGACGAGCGCTTCGGCCGGGGCGAAAAACTGGTGTTCGGCGAGCCCTGGGCCGCCGGTTCCACTGCCCGGAAACGGGGCGTTCGGCTGGCAGACAAAAAGGCCCTTGCCGGGCTGGACCCGGAGATTGGCGCCTTCTGCGACGGCGTGCGCGACGCGGTGAAGGGCCCGGTGATGTATCGGGAGAAACCGGGCTTTGTGAATGGCGGTAGTGGTTTTGAGAAGAGAATCCTGCACAGCATCACCGCCTGGTGCGGCGAGGCGCGGAACTTCCGTGCGGCAGCGCCCTCCCAGGTCATCACCTATCTTTCCTCCCACGACGACATGACCCTGTGGGATAAGCTGGTGGTCACCATGGACCCGCAGCAGAACTTTGACGACCCGGCCCCGCAGGTGATGCGGGCCAGCCGGCTGGCGGCGGCCATCTACATGACCTGTCAGGGGCGGCTGTTCCTGCTTTCCGGCGAGGAATTCGGCCGCACCAAGCAGGGGGAGGATAATACCCACAAAGCACCCATCGAACTCAACCGGCTGGACTGGGAGCGGGCCTGGCAAAACCGGGAGTTGGTGGAATACTATCAGGGACTGATCGCCCTGCGCAAGCAGCTGCCCGCCTTGTGCGACAAGACCGAACAGGCCGGTAAGCGGCTGCTGCATTCCCAGGTGCCAGCAGCCCGCTGTGTGACGGCTCTGCTGGAAAACGGCGGACGCTGGAGCAAGCTTCTGCTGGCCTACAATGCTTCTTCCCATCCGGTGGAGCTGGAACTGGAAGAGGGCGAGTGGGAGCTGCTGGCAGATGAACGCAGCAGCTTCTGGTGGCAGGAGTACCCCGCTGTGCAAAGCGCGCAGGTGCAGCCCATGGCCGCGATGATCCTGGGCAAACGATAACAACAAGTATAAGAGGGGAAACCAATGCGGTTTATATATGGAAAACAGGATTTTCGCAGTCAGGAGCGCGGACAGGAGAGCTGCTGGCTGGTGACCAACGGTCTGGGTGGCTTTTCCTCTCAGACCATCACCGGAGCCGCCGCCCGCAACGACCACGCGGTGCTGATGGCCTGCACCCAGGCGCCCAACCACCGCTGGAATCTGATCCACCGGCTGGAGGAGGTTCTGGAAACCGGGAACGGGATGGAGCATCTGTCCAGCCAGCAGTTCCGGGGTCTTCCGGCGGAGGAGGGCTGGAAGCATTTGTGCAGCATGGAGGTGGACGGTCTGCCCCATTGGTGGTATCAGCTGAACGGCGTACGGGTGGAAAAGGAGCTGGCGCTGGACTGGGAGCGCAACACCCTGGCGGTGCGCTACCGCATCGGCAATGAATCCGGTGCGGACTGCACCCTCACCGTCACGCCCTGGATGCAGTTCGTGCCCAAGGGCAATGACCTGAGCGCCCGGCAGCGGTTTGTTTTCCGGGAGGGCGCGGTGGAATCTGCCGGGCTGCGGTTGCGCATCAAAACCAACGGCCAATTGCAGGAAACACCCCTGCGCCGCCAGACCCTCTGGTATGCCTACGATGCCTGTGACGGCCGTCGGGCTGCCGGGCATACGGCATCGAACGTGCAGATTTCCATCACCGTTCCGGCGGGAGTGGAGAAAACACTGGACATGGTGTTCTCGCTGGAACAGGAGCTGTCTGCCGCTGGTAAGGTGCTGCAAAACGCCAAAAAGCGGCTGCGGGCGCTGGAACAGCAGAGCGGATTCCGTCACCCGGCGGCCCGTCAGCTGGCGGTGAGCGCCGACGCCTTCATCACCCAGCGGGCCTCCACCGGGGCAAAAACGATTCTGGCGGGCTACCCCTTCTTTGAGGACTGGGGGCGGGACACCATGATCGCCCTGCCCGGCTGCACCCTGGCCACCGGCCGGTACGAGGATGCAAAGAGCATCCTCACCACCTTCCTGGAGCACGAGCGGGGCGGCCTGATGCCGAATCTCTTCCCGGAAGGGGGCAACGAGCCCATGTACAACACGGTGGACGCATCGCTGCTGTTCATCAACTGCATCTGGCTCTACCGGGCTTACACCGGCGACGAAGCCTTTGTGCAAAAAGCCTGGCCGGTGATGAAGCGGATCATAGAGGGTTACCAAAAGGGCACGGAGTTCGGCATCCACATGGAGCCGGATGGTCTGATCGCCGCCGGGCAGGGGCTGGATCAGGTGACCTGGATGGATGTGCGCATCGGTGACATCCTGCCCACCCCCCGCCACGGCAAACCGGTGGAAATCAACGCCTACTGGTACAACGCACTGCGGATTATGGAACGGCTGGCCTCCGAGATGGGCGAGGCCGGGCAGAGCTACGGCGAGCTGGCGGAAAAAGTACGGAAAAGCTTTGTGCGCCAGTTCTGGATGGAAGAGAAGGGGTGTCTGAAAGATCTGGTCTCCGGCACAAAGGCCGACGAGCAGATTCGCTGCAACCAGATCTGGGCCGTGTCCATGCCCTTCACCATGCTGGAGCCCCGGCAGGAAAAGCAGGTGGTGCAAACGGTTCTTCGCCACCTGTACACGCCGGTGGGCCTGCGGACGCTTTCGCCGGAAGATGAGGAATTCCATCCCACCTACGGCGGGCCGCAGCAGCAGCGAGATCTGGCCTACCATCAGGGAACGGTGTGGCCCTTCCCGTTGGGAGCCTGGTATCTGGCCTATTTAAAAGTGAACGAATATTCAGCACAGGCAAAACGGCAGGTAAAGCAGCAGCTGGCTGCACTGGAACCGGCGCTCAGAGAGGGGTGCGCCGGTCAGCTGCCGGAAATTTACGACGGGGAAATCCCCACCGCCTCCCGGGGCTGCTTTGCCCAGGCGTGGAGCGTGGGCGAGCTGTTGCGGGTATACGAAGCCCTGGAACGTTCCCAACCGAAACACTGAGAGAAATGAGAGGGAAAGGTATATGAAACAGAGACTGCAGAGCATTCTGAACAAGCACTACGGCAAAAATCTGGACACCGCCACCGATCGGGAAGTCTACACTGCCCTGATGCTCTACACCAAGGAGCAGCTGGCCGCTATGCCCCGTACCGAGGGCAAGCGCAAGCTGTATTATGTATCGGCGGAATTTCTGATCGGCAAGCTGCTCAGCAACAACCTGATCAATCTGGGCCTGTTTGACGAAGCAAAAGAGCTGCTGGCCAAGCACGGCCATGAGCTCACCGCCGTTGAGGAAGCGGAGAACGAACCCTCGCTGGGCAACGGTGGTCTGGGCCGTCTGGCTGCCTGCTTTCTGGATTCCATCGCCACGCTGAACCTGTGCGGCGACGGTGCGGGCCTGAACTACCACGACGGCCTGTTCTATCAGAAGCTGGAGAACAACAAGCAGAAGGAAGAAAAGAACCCCTGGATCACCCCGGAAAGCTGGCTCACCGACACCGGCGTGCGTTTCGATGTGCCCTTCGGCGGCTTTTCTCTGCGCTCGGTGATGTACGACGTGGGCGTGCCCGGCTACAACGGGCGGCGCAACAGCCTGCACCTGTTCGATGTGGAGACGGTGGACGAATCTATCATCGGCGATGGCATCTCCTTTGACAAGAGCGACATTGCCCGCAATCTGACTCTGTTCCTTTATCCGGACGACAGCGACGAGGCAGGCCGCCTGCTGCGGGTGTATCAGCAGTATTTCCTGGTGAGCAGCACCGCCCAGCTGATTCTGAAGGAGACCCGGGATCGGGGCGGCAGCATCGAGAAGCTGCATGAGTCTGTGGCGGTGCAGATCAACGACACCCACCCCACCATGATTATCCCCGAGCTGATCCGCCTGCTCACCGCCGAGGGCATGAGCATGGACGACGCCATCCGTGAGGTGAGCCTGACCTGCGCCTACACCAACCACACCATTCTGGCCGAGGCGCTGGAAAAGTGGCCCATGGATTTTATGCGCAAGGCAGTGCCCCAGCTGGTACCCATCATCGAGGAGCTGGACAAGCGGGCAAAGCAGGTGAGCGACGATCCCCGGGTCGCCATTCTGGACGATCAGGACCGGGTGCACATGGCTCACATCGACATCCACTACGGCTACAGCGTGAACGGCGTGGCTGCTCTGCACACCGAGATTTTGAAGGAATCCGAGCTGCGGCCCTTCTACGAGCTGTACCCGGAAAAGTTCAACAACAAGACCAACGGCATCACCTTCCGCCGCTGGCTGCTCCACTGCAACCAGCCCCTGGCCGCCTTCATCGAGAGACTGATCGGCCCCGGCTTCAAAAAGGATGCAGCAGAGCTGGAAAAGCTGCTGGCCTTCCAGAACGATGAGGAAGTGCTGCACCAGCTGCGCCGCATCAAGACCGAAAACAAGCAGGCACTGGCCCGTTATCTCAAAGAGACTCAGGGCGTGGACCTGAACGCCGATTCCATCTTCGACATTCAGGTCAAGCGCCTGCATGAGTACAAGCGCCAGCAGATGAACGCCCTGTACGCTATCTACAAGTATCTGGAGATCAAGGCCGGCAAGCTTCCCGCCCGCCCCATCACCATGATCTTTGGTGCTAAGGCGGCCCCGGCCTACACCATCGCCAAGGACATCATCCACCTGATTCTCTGCCTTTCTCAGCTGATCGAAAGCGACCCGCAGGTCAGCCCCTATCTGAAGGTGGTAATGGTAGAGAACTACAATGTGACCAAGGCGGAAAAGCTGATCCCTGCCTGCGACATCTCCGAGCAGATCAGTTTGGCCTCCAAGGAGGCCTCCGGCACCGGCAACATGAAGTTTATGCTCAACGGCGCGCTCACTCTGGGCACCCGGGACGGCGCAAACGTGGAGATTGCCCAGCTGGTAGGCGAGGAGAACATCTATTCCTTCGGCAAGAGCTCCGAGGAGGTTATCCGCCTGTACGACGAGCAGGCCTATTCCTCTGCTGCTCTCTACGACGGCGATGAGGAGATCGCCCGTCTGGTGGACTTCATCATCGACAAAAAGATGATCCGCATCGGCGATGTGGAAAGCCTGTGCCGCCTGTATAAGGAGATCGTAAGCAAGGACTGGTTCATGACCCTGCTGGACGTGAAGGAATACATTCAGAAGAAGGAAGCGATGCTGGCGGATTACGAGGACGAACTGGCCTGGAGCCGCAAGACCCTGGTGAACATCGCCAAGGCGGGATTCTTCTCTTCCGACCGCACCATCGCCGAGTACAACCGGGATATCTGGCATCTGTGAGGATGATTGAATGAAAGAAACAGGAATTCTGCTGGCGGTATCCTCTCTCCCATCCCGTACCGGGGTGGGAGAGCTGGGCCGGCCGGCATATGAGTGGATTGACCTGCTGGCCGAGAATGGGGTGAGCATCTGGCAGATTCTGCCCCTGAACCCCACCGGTTACGGCAACTCCCCCTATCAGCCCTATTCCTCCTGCGCGGGGGATGAGCTTTATCTGAGCCTGGAACTGCTGGCACAGCAGGGCCTTTTGCCCGAGGTGCCGGAGTTTGCCGGGGCCAACCCGGGCCGAGTAGAGTATGAGGCAGTGCGCGCCTGGAAGGAGCCGCTGCTGCGCGCTGCCTGCGCGGCCTTCCAGCCGGACGAGGAGTACAACGCCTTTGCCCGGCAGGATTGGGTGCAGAATTACAGCGTGTTCCGGGCCTTCAAAAAGGCAAACGAAAGCCGCTGCTGGCTGGAATGGCCCCAGTGGCAGCGGGACTGGCCCCAGACTCGGCAGGGAGACCTGAGCGAGTTTGCTGAAGAAATTGCCTACCACAGCTTTTTGCAGTATCAGTTTCTGAACCAGTGGAAGGCTGTGCGGGAATATGCCCATCAGAAGGGCGTGCGCATCATGGGCGACGTGCCCTTCTATGTGGGCGTGGACTCGGTGGACGTCTGGGCCGGACGGGAGAACTTCCTGCTGGATGAGGACGGCCGCCCCACCTTCATCGCCGGGGTACCGCCGGACTATTTCAGCGCCACCGGCCAGCGGTGGGGGAATCCCATCTACAACTGGGAAAAGATGCAAAAAGACGGCTTTGCCTTCTGGGTGGAGCGCATCGGATACAATCAGAAGCTGTTTGACATCATCCGCATCGATCACTTCCGGGCATTCGATACCTACTGGAAGATTCCATCCAGCTGCCCCACCGCCATTGAGGGCGAGTGGATCGAAGCGCCGGGTTATGCGGTGCTGGATACCCTGTATGAAAAGATTCCGGCCCTGGAACTGGTGGCGGAGGACCTGGGCGATCTGCGCCCGGAGGTTCTGGAGCTGCGGGACCACTACCACTTAAAGGGCATGAAGGTGCTGGAATTTGTGCTGGATGCGTCTGGCAAATATGTGCGGGACACCGGCTCGAACCGGGCCTGCCAGATCCACTACACCGGCACCCACGACAATGCAACCCTGAAGGAATGGTACGAAAGCCTGCCTGTGGCGCACCGGCGAAAGCTGCGCCGCTGGCTGAAGCGGCAGGGCTTCGGTACCGGCAGCGTGGTGGAGCGGCTGAACCGCTGTGCGCTGGCAAGCCCGGCAGACTGGACCATCCTGCCTGTGCAGGATATAATGGAGCTGAACGCCAGTACCCGCATGAATACCCCCGGCACCGTGGGCTCCCCCAACTGGGAGTGGCGACTGGCTGATTTTGACCGGGCGGCCCGTGCGCTGCGTGCGCTGCGGCCCGCCATCTTACAGCGGAGGAAAGCACAATGAATTTCGCGGCGGTCTTTCACTGGGCTCAGGCCCCTTACAGCTATGCATTGAATCCGGATGAGCTGATTTTGCGTTTGCAGACCGGTCCCGAGGCGGAGCGGGTCTTTCTGCACTGGGGCGACCCCTTCGAGGCGGGCATTCTGGGCGGTGCCGAGCGCTGGCAGGGCCAGCGGCAGGAGATCACCAGCCCACTGCGGCTGGAGCACTGCCTGTGGTGGAATGTTACCATCCGGCCGCCATACAAGCGGTGCCGCTACTATTTTGAGCTGCATCAGGGCGGCGAGGTCTGGTTCTATGGAGAAGACGGCTTCTGCACCCCGGAGCAAAACAAAAGTGAGGATCGCCCGGCGGCGTTCCATCAGCCCTGGATGAACCCGGCAGACATTCCCGCCCCGCCTCAATGGGTGCGGGACACGGTGTGGTATCAGATTTTCCCGGACCGGTTCTGCCGCAGCGGGGCCAGCAGCTGCCAGACCCCCTGGCGCACTGGTCCTGTGACCAATGAGGAACGCTTCGGCGGCGACCTGCCAGGCATCTGCGAAAAGCTGGATTATCTGGCCGGCCTGGGCGTGAACGGGCTGTATCTGAACCCCATTTTCGCGGCGGACTCGGTACACAAGTACGATACCCGGGATTACGAGACTGTGGACCCGGATTTCGGCACCAATGAGGATCTTGCCCGTCTGGTGAAATCCGCCCACGAGCGGGGCATCCGGGTGATGCTGGACGCGGTGTTCAACCACTGCGGGGCCAGCTTCGGTCCCTGGCAGGACGTACTGCAAAAGGGTCCGGCCTCCCGCTACTGGAACTGGTTCATGGTGAACCGGTGGCCGGCTCCGACTCCCGACCGGGACACCCGGGACAGCCGCTATTACTCCTTCGCCTTTGCTTCCAATATGCCCAAGCTGAACACCAACGAGCCGGAGGTCATCGAGTATGTCTGCGGCCTGTGTGAGCGCTGGGTGGGGGAATACGGTGTGGATGCCATCCGTTTCGACGTGGGCAACGAGGTGTCCCACCGCCTTTTGAAGGAGCTGCACCGGCGGCTGCGGGCCATCCGGCCGGATGTTTACCTGTTGGGGGAAATCTGGCACGATGCCTCTCCCTGGCTGGAGGGTGACGAGTACGACGCGGTGATGAACTACCCGCTGCAGCAGGCGGTGAAGGGCTTCTTTGCCAACAAAGACAGAACCGCTCGTACATTGGCCTGGGATCTGTACCGCTGCTTGGGCATGTACCGCCGCCAGACCGGGCAGGTGATGTTCAATCTGCTGGATTCCCACGACACCGACCGGCTGTTCACCCGAGCGGGCAGTGAGGATGCGTTTTTTCAGCAGCTTGCCATGCTGTTCACCCTGCCGGGCAGCCCCAGCATTTATTACGGTACCGAGATCGGCTTGCCCGGCGGGCACGATCCGGACTGCCGCCGCTGCATGCCCTGGGACCGGCTGGACGAGCCGGAAAACCGGCAGCGCATCCGGCAGCTGAAAGAGCTGATCCGGCTGCGGCGAACCCTGCCTGAACTGCGGGAAAGTGGTCTTTGCTTTGCGGAGACTGAAGCGGAGGGCCGGAACGTGTGCTATCGGAGAGGCGACGTGGAGGTGCTGCTCAACTGTGGCGAAACGCCCTGGCAGCTGCCCGGAGAAGGAGAGCCTTTGTTCTACCGGAACCTGCGGGAAAATACCCTTGCCCCCGGTGGCGTGTGTATTCGCCGGATGACTGAGTGAAACAGACGGGAGGAAAGCGATGGAAACAATCCGCGCGGTTGTATTTGACCTGTATGGCACACTGATCCGTATTCATACCGATGAGGAGGATCTGGAGCGGGTCTGGAAGCCGATGACCTTCTATTACGGATATCATGGGGCCAAGTATGACGGTCCCGATCAGCTGCGCCGGGCCTACCGGGCTGAGGTGCGCCGTCGCCAGCATGCGGCGGATGTACGCTTTGGCCCCGGCTGCGGCGAAGTGGCGCTGGAGCAGGTTCTGGAAGCCTTGTTCCGCAAAAAGGGCGCGCCCTGGGTGACCGGAGAAATGGTGCGCGGTGCGGGCACGCTGCTGCGGGCCTGCTCCACCGATCAGGCCGAGCTGTACCCCGGTGTGCACCAGCTGCTGGACACACTGCGTAGTGCAGGGAAGAAGGTGTTCCTTCTGTCCAACGCACAGAGGCTGTTCACCTGGCCGGAGATGACCATGCTGGAGCTGTGCAGCCGGTTCGACCGGCTCTTTCTCTCCTCTGACTGGGGCATAAAAAAGCCCTCGCCGGATTATTTCGGCCTGGTGCTCCAGGAATGCGGATGTCCGCCCGATCAGGTGATGATGGTGGGCAACAGCATTCATGACGACATTGCCCCGGCCCGGGCACTGGGAATGCATACCTGCTTTCTGAATACCGACGGTTTGAACGAAACACCGGAATGCGACCTTGTCTGCGAAGGCGCAGATTACGAGAAATTATTGCAAACGCTATTGCCCGGCACTGCATCGGCCGGAGTGTGGTAAGGAGGAATCACAATGCTGGACAAAACCAAAAAGGACTGGTGGAAATCCGCCGTTGCCTACCAGATTTACCCGAAAAGCTTCCAGGATACCACCGGAAGCGGCGTGGGTGATCTGCAGGGCATCATCAAGCGGCTGGACTATCTGAAAACGCTGGGCATCGACGTGATCTGGCTGTCGCCGGTGTGCGCCTCTCCCCAGGTGGACAACGGTTACGACATTTCCGATTACCGAGCAATCGACCCCATGTTCGGCGACCTTGACGATATGCGTCAGTTGATCCAGGAGGGGAAAAAGAGGGGCATCGGCATCATGATGGATCTGGTGCTGAACCACAGCTCCGACCAGCACCGCTGGTTTTTGGAGGCAAAGACCAGCCGGGACAATCCCTATCATGACTATTACGTCTGGCGAGACGGTACGCCCGATGCTTTCCCCAACGACATGCAGGCCACATTCGGCGGCCCGGCCTGGGAGTGGGTGCCGGAGGTGGGGCAGTATTACTTCCACCAGTTCGCACCTCAGCAGCCGGACCTGAATTGGGAGAATCCGGCCCTGCGCCGCGAGATCTACGACATGATCCTGTGGTGGATGGAGCAGGGCGTGGAGGGCTTTCGGTTGGATGTGATCGACCAGATTGCCAAGGAGCCGGACAACAAAATTACTAACAACGGTCCCCGGCTGCACGAGTTTCTGCGGGAACTGAGCGCCGAGACCTTCCAAAAGGGCTGTCTTGTCACCGTGGGCGAGGCCTGGGGCGCGGATATCCCCCGGGCAAAGCTGTACAGCGCGCCGGACGGCAGCGAGCTTTCCATGGTGTTCCAGTTCGAGCAGATGGTGCTGGACCAGCAGCCCGGCAAGGATAAATGGGACCTGGCGCCGCTGCCCTTCGTGAAGATGAAGCAGAGCTACGCCCGCTGGCAGCAGGGTCTGCACGGCTGCGGTTGGAACAGTCTGTTTCTGGATAACCACGACCTGCCCCGCATCGTTTCCCGTTGGGGCGACGACGGCGAATACCGGGTGCAGTCCGCGAAGTTGCTGGCTACCATGCTGCACGGAATGCAGGGCACGCCCTACATCTATCAGGGCGAAGAGCTGGGCATGACCAATGTGCGCCTGCCGCTGGAGCAGTACCAGGATGTGGAAATCCACAACATGTATAAAAAACGGCTGGCCGAGGGCTACCCGGAGGAGGAGATCCTCCGCTCCATCTACGCCAAAGGAAGAGACAATGCCCGCACCCCCATGCAGTGGAATGGGCAGGAGAACGCCGGGTTTACCACCGGCACTCCCTGGCTGCCGGTGAATCCCAATTATACGAGCATCAATGCAGAGGCTGCTCTGGCAGATCCGGATTCGGTGTTCTGGTATTACAAAAAGCTGATTGCTCTACGTAAAGAATACCCGGTGTTCGTGGAAGGCGACTTCACTCTGCTGGAGGAAGAACATCCTCAGCTGTTTGTTTACCGGCGGAGCACCAAGAATGAGCAGATTCTGGTGGTGTGCAATTTCTCGGGAACGGATGTGTCCTGGAGCCTGCCGGGTGAGTGGACCACGGCCGAGGTGCTGATCAGCAACTACCCCGACCAGGTGCAGAAAACCTTGCGCCCCTGGGAGGCAATGATCCTGCATCGGGCTTTATAAAAGCTTGAACGGACTTCAGCAAAGGCGGCACTCTTTGTGTCGCCTTTGCTTTTGTGATTTACGGCCCGGCGCCGCAGTTAGAGTTCGAAACAGGCTGATTTTGGCCTGGAGCGCGTCGCGTAGAACCACGCTCTTCAGGGTAGTCGTTTGTGGGAATTTGTTTGCCGAGAGAGACCTTAAGGGGGCACGAAAATTTTTGCCATTCGCTGTTAAGGTGCTATAATGAGAAAAACAGAAAAAGCGCATGGCCCGATACCGCTTCTCTCCAAAGAGGATGACCCGGGCAGCTGTGAATAGAAAGGGGAATGTTGAAATGACAGAACGGGAAAAGATGCAGGAGGGCCTGCTGTATGATGCCAATTACGATGCGGAACTGCTGAAAGAGCGGGAGCGCTGCAAGGACCTGTGCTTTGCATACAATCAGCTGCGGCCCTCACTTGCCAAAGAACAGGAAAAGATCATTCGCCAGTTGTTCGGAAAGACCGGCAAACGGTTTTACATCACTGCACCCTTCTGGTGTGACTACGGGAGCAACATCGAGATCGGCGAGGATTTCTACACCAACCACAACTGCACGATTTTGGACGGTGCCAAGGTGACCTTCGGAGATCATGTGTTTATCGCGCCGAACTGCGTCTTCTCCACCGCGGGACATCCACTGGATGCGGAGCAGCGTAATCAGGGATTGGAATATGCCTACCCCATCACGGTGGGCGATAATGTGTGGATCGGTGCCTCTGTGGCGGTGCTGCCCGGTGTGACCATTGGAAGCAACACGGTAATCGGTGCGGGAAGCGTTGTCAACCGCGATATTCCAGATGGTGTGGTGGCTGTGGGCAATCCCTGCCGGGTACTGAGAAAGATCACCGAAGAGGATAAGAAGAAATATTGGAAAGAGGGAAACAAATGAAATTCGACGTAAATTCCCTGCAGTGGACAAGGCAGCCGGAGAGCAGTGCCATTTCCCAGGATCGAATCGAGATCGTCACCAAACCGCATACCGATTTGTGGCAGAGAACCTACTACCATTTCCGGAACGATAACGCCCCGGTGCTGCAGATGTCCACCGAAGAACAATTCTTTTCCTTTGTGGTGAAAACGGAATTCTCCGAAAGCCACCACCGTTTTGACCAGTGTGGCGTGGTACTGTATCTGGACAGTGAAAACTGGCTGAAGGGCTCTATCGAATATGAAAACGATACGTTCCAGCATCTGGGCAGCGTTGTTACCAATCACGGCTATTCGGACTGGGCAACCACCGAGATTCCCGCCAGTGTAAAATCCATGTGGTACCGGCTGAGCCGTCGGGAAGACGATTTCTGCATCGAGTGTTCGGAGGATGGCAAGGTGTTCCATCAGATGCGCGTCTGCCATCTGCATGAGGCAAAAGGCGAAATCCGGTTTGGCGTATATGCCTGCAGCCCGGAGGATTCTTCCTTCCGTGCGATTTTCACGAATATGGAGCTGACCGAATGCAAGTGGCTGACTCACGATGGTCAGGCACCGGATGAAGTCGAAGAATAACTACACAGCGGCCTGACCGAAAAGGGGTAAGAACCTGCTGCGCACAGAAAAAGAGCCGGTAACGCACAAGAATATCATTTCTTGTAGTTACCGGCTCTTTTGGCAGGTTTATAAAGTTGGATTAAAACTCTTTGCTCTTATGAATCTTCACAGAAACGAAGTAAGAGGCAAGGAAAAGTAGGATTGCAGCGATGGTTCCGGTTGCCTCCACAAGCGGATGCCGCATATTCATGCCGTCGGTCCATTTGGATAAACCTGCGGCAAGCAGCAGCTGCATTCCAATCGCGCCGAATGTGGACAAAAGCAGAATCAGTTCGTTTTTCTCAGTGCCCAGCTTCAGAACAAGCGGATACATGACCGCGATGGAAAAGAAGGATAAGGTAAGCCCAACCTCAAAACCACTTGGACGAGACCCAGTGCGGCGCTGATGGTGGTGCTTTTTCCGGCACCGTTCTCACCGATCAGTCCCACAATGGAGCCCCGGGGAACGGAAAAGGAAACGCCATTCAGTACAAAATCTGGATAGCTTTTCTTCAAGCCTGAAATGGTCAATGCGTCGGTCATTCTCGGTCATCCTCCTGATACATGAGTGTCAGCAAGCCGATCAGCCGCTCCAGAGATATTCCGCTGGTACGGGCGATCTCGATTGCTTCGCCAAACTTTTCCTCAATCTTTTTCTTCTGTTCTTCCAGATAGAACTCCTGATTCTGGGCAGATACATAGCAGCCTTTTCCCGCAGTGGTTTCAATGAAGCCGTCTTCCTGCAGGCTGGCATAGGCTTTTTGCACGGTAAGAATGCTGATATGCAGGGACTTCGCCAGCGATCGAACCGAGGGAATGGCATCTCCTGCCTTCAGCTCGCCGCTCATAATGGCCGCTTTGATCTGGGAGGAAATCTGTTCATACAAAGGCCGGCTTGCCTTGTTGCTTACAACGATATCCAAATGCTCACCACCGTTTTATCTAAACTGTATTACTATAACAAGTACAGTGTAGTACGCCGTGATACAGCTGTCAAGAGCAATTGGAAAATCGGTATTGTGTCTTCACTTTATCACTGGAATATGATAAAATAAAAAGCATCCTGCAACGCCGCAGAAAAAGCCCGGCGAAAAGCGGCTTTCAATCAGAGCCGTTGGAATTAATAGGATAAGGAGCATATCGCAATGAAGCAGCCCGCAAGCCCGCAATTGATGCTTATCATTTCCATGGTCGTGTTCGGCACCCTGGGATTGTTTGTGCGGAATATACCGGTGTCGTCAGGGGAGTTGGCCCTGTATCGGGCGATTCTGGCGGCACTGCTGCTTCTGGTCTATTTTGTGGCGACCAAACAAACCATCCCGTTTCGTAAAATACGAAGGAAGCTCCCGCTGTTGCTGCTGTCCGGCGTGGCCATGGGGTTCAACTGGATCTTGCTGTTCGAGGCGTACAAGTACACCACTGTGTCAGTGGCAACCCTGAGCTATTATTTTGCGCCGGTGATCGTGACGGTGGCCTGCCCGATCCTGTTCAAGGAGAAAATGACCATCAAACAGTGGATCTGCTTTGCCATGTCCACTCTGGGAATCGTTCTGATCACCGGGGTGGGGGATATGGCATCCGGGAGCAACCACCTGCTGGGAATTGCCTTCGGTCTTGGCGCAGCCTGCTTCTATGCAGCGGTAATCCTGCTGAACAAATTTATCCGAAATGTGGAGGGCATCCATCGCACCTTCCTTCAGTTCATTGCCGCCATTCTGGTGCTGATTCCCTATGTGGGCGTTACCAGCGGCGTGACCCTTTCCAAGCTGGATGCCACCGGTTGGGTCTGCCTGCTGGTGGTAGGATTGGTGCACACCGGTGTCACCTATTGTTTGTATTTCTCCTCGCTGAAAGAGCTGCCGGGGCAAAAGGCGGCAATTTTAAGCTATATCGATCCGCTGGTGGCCGTTTTGGTATCGGTGCTGCTTTTGCGGGAAAGCCTGACTCCCATGCAGATGGTCGGGGGGCTGCTGATTCTTGGCTTCACTTTGTGGAATGAGGTGACACCGAAAGTAAAAGTTAACGGATGAACGAATTTGTGGCAGCAAAGAACCGCCCTCCCGGAAGTTTTCCCGGAAGGGCGGTTCTTTCTGTGTGGGATGGAGTCAGAGTACGGATTCCCAGATGCCGTGCAGGTTGCAGGCAGCGTATACACCGCGGATGCTTTCGTATTTGTCCAGACGGAAGGTGGTGGAGGGGCTGTCTCCGGCGGCAAGGTAGTGGACATGGAACCCCAAGTTGGTTTCCAGAACGATCCACAGGATGCGGTGCTCCGGGCTCATGGGATGCGAGATCTGGCCCACTTCAATCAGGATGTCCATTCCGTTCTGGTGAAGGATGGGAACGTGCTTTTCTGCAGCGGCGTCTCGGGTGCCCGGGAGCACTTCCGTCATGGGTGTGCCGCAGCACACCATCGGAACGCCGGAATCAGTCAGTTTAACGGCAAGGTTGCCGCAGTGTTCGCATTGATAAAATTTCATAAAGAACTCCTTTGTTCAGATGGATGAGTGGTGTTGAATGGTTTGTGCAGAACGCTTTTCCATAATGACGGTGACCAGATCGCTGATGCCGTCTGCGGCAAGTGTTGCGCCGAATACCATTACAACCAGCTGCATGGTGGTGAAGGGATTGATGATGATCAGCCCGCCCAGAAGGATCGGGATGATGGAGGAAAGCAGCATGGGGATCATGCCGGGATGCTGTTCCCGAACACCCATGTATGCCAGGGGGAGTTTGCCGACGCCGTCCACCAGAAGAAGGGAACCGAGTACGAGCGGCAGAACCGACAATACGGCCTGCGGCCAGATCAGGGAAAAGGCGGCGAATGCGGCGGGAAGAACGGCGAGAAATACGTCGCCCGGATTGCCGCAGCCCATTTTGCGGGCCTGCAGATAGCGAATCAGGTGGATGAGCCCGTATGCACCGGCTCCGGCAGCAAGTGCCCAAACGAAAAGAGTACTGCTGGCGGCAGGAAACACAAAGAGCAGAATGCCCATCAGGATATACAGTGCAGCGACCCAGACAGAAGCGGTACGAGTCCAGAAAAATTGAAACATAAATTGCCTCCTAAAATAAGAATGGAAGGAAACAGAAGACGGGGAATTTGTTTTGTGTCTGCTGTTTTGTTGTTATCATCGTACCATTTGCAGCCCTGAGAATCGGTGTGCCAGACAACGGAATTTCATATTCGGGAAAATTCATCGGGAAGATCGTTTTTTATAACAAAAAGGCCCCGGCATTCAGGATGCCGGGGCTGTTTTTGCAAGTATGTAAATGCCAAATGGTAGGGATTACTCCTGACGGTTCAGGAACCAGGCGAAACCGAAGGGATACAACTCCACGTTCTGCAGGCTGTTGCGGGTTCCGCCGTATACCAATTCCTCAAAGGTACCCTGCTCGGGGCTGGAGGCGGTGACGAACTGGTTGCTGAAGTTGAAGAATGCGATCAGCTTGTGCCCCTGGTACCAGCGGCCCACACCCAGCACATGCTCGGAACCGGTGTCAAAGGTCCAAACATCCGCCCGGCTGTCGAAGGCAGGCTCGGCGGCGCGGATTATTTCCAGTTTGCGCAGGCCCATGAACTGCTTGCCCTGACGGGTGGAGCCGTCGTGACGCAGCTCAGCCAGCACCCACTGGAAATTGCCCCGGTGAATGTAGCGGCTGTCATCCCAGCGCTCGGGGTCCTGATGGTAGGAGTAGTCGTTCAGCTGACCCACCTCGTCGCCGCTGTACAGCACGGGGATGCCGCTCTGAATGAGCATCCATGCGTGCAGCATCAAATCGCAGGCGATTGCGCGCTCCAGCTTGAAGGGGTCCTTCTCGTAGTCTGCAGCCTCCACGCCGCACAGGGATGCGGTGGTGCTGCAGAGGCGGGCGTCGCCAAGGCGAGGGTCGTCGTTGTACAGCTCGCCCCGGCTGTCGCTGCCGGGCCACTTGCCGGTGAACCAGTCATTCAGGTATTTCTTGTGTGCAACCTCGTCCGAGCCAAAGCGGCCGCCCAGCCAGGTGTAATCCAGACCCCAGCCGATGTCATCATGGCAGCGCAGGTAGTTGAGGAACAGAAACTCCCGGGGCAAAGCGCATACGGTGTCCATCTGATGGCGCAGCAGAGAAACGTCGCCGGTGGCCAGTGTGTGCCAGGTGGTGGCCATGGTGGTCACATTGTAGAGCATGTGGCACTCGGGCTTTTCCGGGGTGCCGAAGTAGGGGACCACCTTGGCAGGCTCCATAACCACCTCACCCAGCAGCAGAACACCGGGGCAGACGATCTCACACACAATGCGCATCATGCGAACCAGGGTGTGGACCTGCGGCAGGTTGCGGCAGCTGGTGCCCAACTGCTTCCAGATATAGGGAACAGCATCCAGACGGATCACATCAATGCCCCGGTTGGTGAGGTAAAGCAGGTTTTCCGTCATGTCGTTGAAGACCACCGGATTTGCATAGTTCAGGTCCCACTGGTAGGGGTAGAAGGAGGTCATAACCACCTGATTGCAGTCCGGCAGCCAGGTGAAGCTGCCGGGAGCGGTGGTGGGGAACACCTGAGGAACGGTTTTCTCAAACTGGTTGGGAATGTCCCAGTTGTCGTAGAAGAAATACCGTTCCCGGTAGCCGGGCTCACCGGTACGGGCTTTTTTGGCCCACTCATGATCCTCGCTGGTATGATTCATTACAAAGTCCAGGCACAGGCTCATGCCCTTGGCACGGCAGGCATCCGCCAGGGCTTCCAGGTCTTCCATGGTACCCAGCTCAGGCTGGACACGGCGGAAATTCGCCACGGCATAGCCGCCGTCGCTCCGACCCTTCGGGCTTTCCAGCAGGGGCATCAGATGCAGGTAGTTAACGCCGCACTCCTCCAGATAGGGCAGCTTTTCCTTCACGCCTTCCAGGGTGCCGGCAAAGGCGCCGGTATAGAGCATCATGCCCAGCAGCTCCCGCTGACGGTACCAGTTGGGATCGGCCTCACGGCGCGCATCCTGGGCGCGCAGATCCTCTTTCCGCTCGTCCCAGCTGCGGCGGAGCATGCCCAAAAAGTAATCGAACGCGGCCATATCGCCATTGTACAGCTCGCAATACAGCCATTTCAGTTCATCATAATATTTGCCCAGGCGCTGGTCAAAAGCGCTGGTGGTCTGGGAGGTGCTGGTTTTCTTGCGCGGGGTAGAACTTTTCTTCGTGCTCTTCGCCATCGGATTATTCTTCCTCCAATTCGTCTAATGTGGGCATAGCGGGAATCGCTCCGCTGCGGGAGCAGGTGATGGATGCCGCCCGATTGGCAAAGGCCAGAACCTTCTCCAATTCTTCAGCGGTCAGTTTTTCCAGGGGGCGGTCGCCGCGGGCAGTCAGGCGGCTGAGCGCTGCGCCAAGGAAGGTGTCGCCGGCGCCATTGGTATCGGCGACAGAGGTAGCCACACCGGGCACAACGCCGGTTTTTCCCTGCCAGCGGTAGAAAGCGCCCTTTTCTCCCATGGTGATCAGGACAAGCTGGATGCCCAGCTCCTCCAGATAACGGCTTGCCGTTTCCGGGTCAGCTGTGCCGGTCAGCAGGGGAAGCTCCTCTTCCGAAAGCTTGATCAGGTCCACCAAAGGCAGAGGGTTGCGCATCCATTCCACTGCATTCTCTTCGCTTTCCCAGAGGGAGGCGCGGTAGTTGGGGTCATAACTGACCAGTACACCCTGCTGCCGGGCCTGCCGGGCCGCAAAGATAGTAGCGGACCGGGCAGCTCCCGCGGTCAGACTCACCGAACCGAAATGAAGCACTTTGGTGTTTGCCAGGCTGCGGATGTCGATCTCTTCCGGACAAAGCTCAACGTCTGCACCCCGGACGAAACGGAAGGAGCGCTCGCCTTCCTGCGACAGCGTGACCACCGCCATGGTGGTAGGTGTTTTGCTGGTATGCAGGCCGGAAACGTTCACACCGTTTTCCTGCAGTACCTGAGAAAGATAGCTCCCGAAGCCATCGCGCCCCACCTTTCCGCAAAAGGCGGTCTGTGCGCCCAGGCGGGCGGCAGCCACGGCCACGTTGGCGGGAGCACCGCCGGGATTTGCAGCCAGCATCGGTACGTTCTGGTCATTGACGCCGGTTTGAGTCAGATCAATCAGTACCTCGCCGATCGTTGTAATGTCCGTCGTAAAGGGTCACCTCACTAAATTACTTTTAAAAATATATTCCAAACAAAATGATTTCGAGTTGTATGATAGCATAAGTTAAAACGATTGACAATTCTTTTCCGGCATTTCCTTGGGGCTCGTTTTAACAAATTTTTTGCAGGAAAATTGATGAATCATACAAAGGTTTCAGTAAACACGAAAAAATATTTCGGGATGGAAAATTTTAATTGTTTGCGTGCTCCCGAATGACGGAAACAACAGACTTTACTTGCGGGAAAAATAAAACATCCGGAACCGCTCTATTCGGTTCCGGATGTTC